>JACCQV010000391.1 GCA_013813945.1 Deltaproteobacteria bacterium
GTGCGGACGTCGACCCGCGGATCGGTAGCCTCGTCGACGGGCGTTACAAGATCCACGAGGCGATGGCGTCGGGTTCGATGGGCGCGGTCTACAAGGCCGAGCGCGTTCCCGTCGGCAAGCTCGTCGCGATCAAGTTCCTCCACGCCTCGTACGCCAAGGATTCCGAGTTCCTGACCCGGTTCGAGCGCGAGACGCGAGTGATGTCGAAGCTCTCGCACCCGAACTGCGTGTCGGTCGTCGACTTCGGAGTCTGGGAAGGCGCGCCCTACCTCGTGATGGAGTACGTCGCCGGCAAGACGCTGCGCGCGACCATCGATGCCGATCCGATCGGGCCGCACCGCGCCCTCAACCTCACTCGCCAGATCGCCGCCGGCCTGGCGCATGCCCACTCGCAGGGCGTCGTCCATCGGGACATCAAGCCGGCGAACATCATGATCAGCGACGAGGTCGGCACCGGCGATCATGTCCGGATCCTCGATTTCGGTCTCGCTCGTCTCCGCGGGCATGTCGGCCGCGATGCGACGCAGACCAACGTCGTCGTCGGAACGCCGAACTACATGGCGCCCGAGCAGACGATCGGCGGCGGCACGATCGATGCGCGCACGGATCTCTACGCAGTCGGCGTCGTGTTGTTCGAGATGATCGCCGGCGAGCGTCCTTATTCCTCCGATGACACGCTCGCGCTACTCGGCATGCACCGCGCGGCCCCGATCCCGAACCTCGCGGACCGGATCGATCGCAGCATCGCGCTGCCGATGGGCGTGCAGCAGCTGATCGACAAGCTGATGGCGAAGGCGCCCGACGATCGGTTCCAGAGCGCGATCGAGCTCGCACAGGCCGTCGAGGAGATCCTCGGGCCGCGCGTCAGTGCCGAGCATCAGATCGTCTCGCCTCGGGGGCGACACGAACCGGCGAGCACTGCCATCGGAATCGCGGCGACGGAGGTCGACATCGACAGCGGCCGGGTGGCGACGCAGATCAAGGATCGCACCGAGCCCGTGCGTCAGCCCAGGAAGAGCGGCGGCAGCGGCGGCCTGATCTTCCTCGTGCTCCTCGCGGCGGCCGCAGCCGGTGTCTACTACGTCAAGTTCCGCCCGGGTGCCGCGGGATCGGGAAGTGCTGCTGGGTCGGCGACGGTGATCACCGTCGGGCCGGCCGGGGCAGTGCCGGCAGGATCGGGGAGCGCCATGGCTTCCGTGGTCAGCATCGATGCTCCGGTCGCGTCCGTCGCGCCCGTCGTGCCCATCGTGATCGACGCGGCCGTGGCCCCCGTCGTCGATGCCGCTGTCGATCCACCGGGTGTCCTCGACGCGAGCGAGGAGATCGAGATGGATCCCGCCGCGGCGACCAACCCCGATCCGACGGCCGACGAGGTGACCGCCGACGAGGAGGCGCCCGACGCACCCGAGCCGACCGCCGACGTCGAAGCGAAGCTGCCGGTCGCGCCGACGCGCGCGCAAACGGTCGCCGAGGCGATCCAGATGATCAAGGAGGGCAAGCGCACCCTCGCGATGTCGAGCCTGCACGCGCTCGGCAAGAAGTCGCCGAAGCGCGGCGATATCCCGTTCCTGCTCGGAAACCTCTACTACGACAAGCTGTGGTGGGGCGTCGCGCTCGAGCACTACAAGCTCGCGATCCAGAAGAACGGCGGGTACCGGAGCAACGGCACGCTGATCAAGAACTCGATCCGGATGCTGGCGAGTGACAAGACCCGCCGGACCGCCCAGGGATTCCTCCGCTATACGATCAAGCGTCCGGCGCTCTCGTACCTCAAGACGGCAGCCAAGAACGATCCCAACGGGGTGGTCCGAAAGCACGCTGCAGCCCTCGCCAGGAGCATTCGCTGAGGTAGCGAGTGCGGTACTCGGCTCTCTATCGAGGCGGTGAGCGAACGTCCAAGACCCATAGCAGGCGATAGGCGCGCGACACCTCGTACCAGTGGCCGGTCACCTCTAGAATGGGTGGCATGGGAACGCGGCTGATCGAACGCGCAGGTGCGGCGCCTGTCCTGTGGGTGCGCAAGTCGCGGCTGGTCGTGACCCGCGGTCCCGACAAGGGCAAGGAGGCGACGTTCTCGGGGACGCGCATGACGATCGGCACGGCAGCCACGTGCGACCTGGTACTCACCGATTCGACGGTGTCCTCGCGTCATCTCGAGCTTCGCCTCGACGAGGACGGTTGCCTGCTAAGGGACCACGAGAGCACGAACGGAACGTTCGTGACAGGGATGCGCGTCCGCGAGGTGTACCTGGATGACGGGGCGCAGATCGGCGCCGGCGAGACGACGCTCCGGCTCAAGCTGCTCGACGGTCATCTCGAGATCCCGCTGTCGCGCGAGCACCGATTCGGCGACATGATCGGGACGAGCCCGATCATGCGCGCTGCGTTCGCGGTGCTCGAG
>JACCQV010000439.1 GCA_013813945.1 Deltaproteobacteria bacterium
GATCCCGAGCCGTGGGTCCTCGTCGAGTCGCTCGGCGCCGCGACCGTCAACCTCCGCGTGTACTTCTGGCTCGACGGCACCCAGCACAGCTGGCTCAAGGTCAGATCTTCGGTCATCCGGCTCGTCAAGCGCGCGTTCCAGTGCGCGGCCATCTCGATGCCGGACGAGGCGCGCGAGATGGTGTTCCCGCGCGGCGTCCCGGTGCATGTGATCCGTGACGGCGAACAGCCCGTTGCGGCGCCGACGGTGTCCGCGCCGCGCTCGCAGCAGGTGCACGGCGAGACCGAGGACGTCACGACCGCCGCCGAAGCCGGCCTGCGGAGCGATGCCGGCGAGCTTCGCGAGCAATCGCGCAACAGCCGGACGCCCGAGGGCGGGGACGACCTCCTCGCCGCGCCGGTGGAGCCCGTGCAGACAGCCTAGGCGGTCGGAGCGCGCGACGGGAATCTACCGACGGAGAAGCGCGTTATGGCGTCGTGCGCACCGCTCTGGCACTCATCACGCTGCTCGCGCCATCCGTCGCGCACGCCGAGGTGCTGGACAAGGCCGTGCTGCCATGGGAACCGCGCGAGCTTGCGCTCGTCGTCGGGATCACCGTTGGCTGCGTGGTGACCGCGCGCCTGGGCAGGTTCGGTCGTGGCGTCGCGGTCGTCGTCGCGATCGCATGGGCCGCTCTCCGCATCACGGGCGACGATTGGTATTCGGCGGATGTCGGACCGTTCCTCCAGGCCGAGCTCGCCGAGCTCGCCCCCGCCACGGCAGAGCTCTACGAGCCGCTGCTCATGATGATTGCATCAGCACCGCTCGTCGCGACGTTATTTGCCATCCGTGCGTGGCGAACCAAGCGCCGCCCTGCGACAGCATCGCTGGGTCATCGCTGATCAACAGCATGTACGAGAAGATCCAGACGTGGACCGGGCACTTCGAGAACGGGCCAAGGCCGAAGGGAAGAGCCTCAACGAAGTCGCGATCGAAGCATTGTCACGCGCCTTGAACATCGAACAGACATCGGTGCGCCGTCGTGATCTCGGTGGCATCGCAGGTAGCTGGATCCACGATCGCAAGGTCGACGAAGCACTGGAGCAGCAACGGTCGATCGATCCCGAGGTTTGGGATTGAAGCTCGCACTCGACACGAACCGATATCGGGATCTCTGCGACGGGCAACGTGACGTGGTCGATCGACTCGAGACTGCGGAGGCGATCTTCAGCCGATGCGTGATCGATGCGGCAGACATGTCGACGCCTTCGGGCGGCGTATCAACCGGCGTGGTGAGCGCGACCCGCAAGCGCTCCTCGACGGTCAGCGGTACGCGCTCACCTCTTCTCACGGTTCGTCTTCGCTGCGGCAAGGACGGCCGCGGGCCTTACTTCACCGGTGCGTCGCCGATATAGGTCCAGTAGCGGAGCCAGAACGCGCTGTGCGAGACGTCACAGTCATCGCCGTCGACGATGATCGTCGATGATCGTCGATGATCGTCATCGAAACCTTGGCCTTGAACGCATCGATCATCGGCGCGATGTACTTCAGATTGCCGAGTCGATCGTTGTTGTTCTGGGTCTCGATGCGATCCGAGTCGTCGTTCGTCAACAGCTTGGCGTAGTCCGTAACGTCGGAGGCGGCTCGCTGCGGCCTCGATTGCCTTGCGTTCCTTGTCATCGACTATCCTGCCGAGACATGTCGGACCCACCGTGATGGTAGCCGTACCTGGGACGTTGGATCCCCGACGATCGTGCCCTTGTAGGTCATGATGTCGGCGACTTCGCCGGGGTGTGTCCCCGTGGCGTCGGTGTCCTCGGCCCGATACCTCGCGGCTCTGAGATCGCGCCGCACGAGCGCGAGGTGGAGCATGGTGCCGTCGAGATCGAGGTGGAGCTCGCCGTTGCGCTCGATCGCGTCGAGCATCGTGTGTGGATCGACCTGGACGATCTGAAACGATCGAAACGACCTCTCTAGATCCTCGCGCAGCGAATCATCCCCGACGACGGCGGAACATCCTTGAAGGAACACGAGGCTCCCGATCACTAACAGCTGGGTTGGTTTCATGGCTGGACCGGCCATCGAGCATCCGGCGTGCCGAACCGTAACCTGCGAGAACTCGCGCGCGTTCGAGACGTTGCGCCGTGCCGCCATCAGCTGGGCGACGACACGTGTTGGCTTCCAGACGACAGTTCGGTTCGAGTGGCCCAGGCTAACAACTCCCGACCGTCGGCACTCCTTCCACGCCTCGTTCAACCGTTTCGATTCTTGCCAAGCCCAAAGCTGCGTTCGCCGCTCCGAAAAGCCGCATCGATTCGCCTATCCTCGTCGCATATTCAGGAGCGTCGCTTCGTGTCTGTCGTTACCATGCGCGAGATGACGACGCCGCGCCGAAGCGAACCGCCGGGGATCTCAGCCACCATCCACGATCTGCTTGGCGACAAACCGCTAGATCCGTATCGAACATTCGCGTGGCACGCGATTGCCGGCGGTTTGCTGATCGCGATCACCGTCGTCTGGCGGATCACGGGAAATGCAGACAGCTCGCGCGCGTCGCTGATCGCGGACTGTGCAACGTGGATCGGCGCCGGCGTGCTCGTGCTCGGCTGGGTCCCTGCAGTCCGCGGCCACATCGCTGAGCGGACGGTGCTCGTGGCGCAGGGCGTGATCATCTGGGTACTGATCGCCATCATGTTGTGCGAGACCTTCATCGCCGCCATGGACCACCGGTCCGTGAAATACCCGATCGTGCTCGTAACCCTCGCCATCGGCTACGGTGGACGCGTCGTGTCCGAATTCGCTACCACCGATCGCCGACGCGCACGCAAGTTCACGTTCGGAGCACTCGTGGTCGGAGCTGCGATCGACGTGGCGGGCGTTGTCGTGCTGTTGACGTTGTCGTGATCAACTGGTTCGCCATCCCGAGATGCCCCTTCCACTCGGTGATCTCGCCGGTGACACGAAGTGGGTCCCGCGTGCGGTACGAGCATGTCGGATTGCCCGGAACAAAGCGATCGAGCCCGAGGAGCGCGCCCGGATCGCCCGCCTCGTCGCGATCGATGATCCCACCGCGGCGTGCCACGACCTGCTCGTCGAGCTCCACCGGACGGGCATGTGGGTCGAGCAGGAGGCGTTCTCTCACCTGCTTCTTGTTCCGGACGCCTCGCATCGCGATCCTGTTTAACAGCTGCCTCTGATCGTCGACGGACATCGCGGAGGAAGCCGAACAATCGCGCGCCACTCCGGAGGCGACACCTACCTCCGCGGGCTTCCCATCCCGCGTTCAGTGCTCGTCGACGACCAGCGGCACACCGGTGAGCGCGAGGTGAAAGTCGGTCGACCAGCACGAGCCGATGCCTAGCTTGTCCATCAGGTGCAGTCCTACGGCGTCGGTCAGGGTCAGGTCCTGATCGGAGAACTTGCGCAGGAACCGGACCCCTCCGACGTGCTCGTCGATCCCGACCGGCATGAGGCGGAGCGGGCGCAGCTCCTCGATGAACGCGACGAACTGGAGCGCGCGCGTCCGGTCGAAGCGCTTGAGGAACCAGCCGTGGCCTTCGGCGATGACCAACGCCGAGGAGACCAAGGCAGGCGGGTCGGCAAACAGTCGTCGGAACAGTGCGTGATAGCTGTCAGACTTGTCGAGGAATGCGATCAGCGCCGACGTGTCTACGTACGCGCGCGGTCGCGGCCTAGTCTTTTTGGCCATAGATCACGTCGTCGATCCGCCGGCTCGATTCGGCGTCTCCGGACTCGATCATCCCGGCATAACGCATCCATGGCCGGGAGTTATCTGCGGGAAGGAGCATGCGCAATGAACGGCGCAGCAACTCGGCCATCGAGATGCCTAGTCGCTTGGCCTCAAGGCGCGCGGCGCGCAGCTCCTCGGCGTTCAGGCTGATCTGCGTCCTCAGCATGATAACAGTATAGAAGAACTTGTTATCACTTGCAACGACCCGCTCATCGGTCCACGAACACGCCGCTGCTCGAGGAACCATGTCTCCAGACCGGCGGTCAGTTCCCCGCCACCGCTTGCGCGTGGCTTGCACACGAACCGCGATCAACGAGGACAAACCAGCACGAACCAGGACACCCACTCCGCGCAACGTTGTGTGATCGTTGTAGCGACGCGTGAACGTTGAAGTTCTTCGTCGCGCGGTTTCAGGTTGTGGTCCTGGATGTCGCGGGTTCGAGCCCCGTTGATCACCCCAAGTTTCGCTGAGTTATCCGCGTCCTCCTGCGAGTCGACCGCGTGCTTGGACAACAACCCGCCGGGATCGATCGCCTTCCGGCGATCAGAACGACGCGCGGTAGGAGACCGCGCGGCGAACCAGCTCGCCCTGTCCGACCTGTGGCCCTACC
>JACCQV010000441.1 GCA_013813945.1 Deltaproteobacteria bacterium
CCTCGTGCGCTACGCGATCCGGTACTACGAGCACACTGCATTCTTCGGTCGCGAGTCCGATGCCGACGTCGTGGTCACCCCGGCGATGGCGTTGATCATGCCGGGCACGACGCGTGGGATGAAGATCGTCCCGGTGGTCGAAGAGGCACAGAAGACGATCCTCGAGAAGGAGCTGGACGTGCGCGCGGGCCCGATTCCCGAGCTGCCGACGCCCGATCTGCCTGCAGAAGGACCCGAGCTCGGACCTTCCGGCGTGCCGCGCGACAAGCCCTGACCCCGATCAGGGAGCGGGGGCCGGCTCGTCGGGACCGGTCGCTGGCCGCGCCTTCGCATAGATCTTGGCGAGGCAGTCGAGCATCTCTCGCGCGATCTTCTGCGAGCTCGCGTTTGACTTGGCTTGCACGGCCGGCACGAGCTTGATCGCTGCCTCGGCGCACTCCGCCGTCTTGCACGCACAGATCGTGGCGCGGATCTCTTCGAGGCGCGTGAGGCCCTTGTCGCGGCATCCGATCGCCAGCGCGATCCAGATCACGAGGTGCCGGGACATCACGCGCCGATCATACGCCACGGTTGGCGCGGTCCCCCGAAACCAGTGACAATGACGTATGAGACCGAGCCGCACAGATCGAGTTTTCGCCCGCAGCGAAGCAAGGGCGGAAACAACCGCACGGCGAGGGAACCCCTTTAGCGGGCGTGGATCTCTGGCCGCCCTGACCATCATCGTGTCCTCGGTTCCAACGGTCGCCGAGGCGAACGTGTTCAAGGTCTACGCGGAGGCCCACGGCGGCGGGATGTACGGCAAGGGCCTCGGCGGTGACCTCGTCGATAACGACCAGAGCATGTACGACGAGGCTTTCTTCGAGAATGCGGGGCCTGGTCTGTACGGCGTCGCGGTCGGGATGCGCTTCCTCGTCCTCGCGGTCGAGGTCCAGCACCACCAGTTCGTCGGCAACGGCGGGCTCTCCACCTGGAGCCAGTTCGGCGCGGGGCTGCAGTTCGAGCTCGGCACCGGTGGGAGCTCGGCCGCGGACAAGAAGGCCGGCAAGGGTGGCTACGTCCAGCTCGGGACGATGCTGTTCTTCGGCGTCGGTACCGGGCAGCAGGTGATACCGCCGCTGTCCAATGACGAGATCACGGACAAGGGGTTCCTCCTCCAGGGAACGCTCGGCTTCGGCATGCACCTGAACAAGGCGTTCGACATCGGGATCTCGATCCCCGTCTCGTACGGGTACTTCTTCAAGAGCGGCGGGACCGCCGTGGCCAACGACGTCTCGACGCACTACCAGAGCGGTCAGGTCGAGGCGCTGCTCGTCGTGCGCGGCAACATCAAGCTGTAGTCGCTACGGCTGCTTTGCCTGGGCGCGTGCTCGATCGATGTGGCGCGCCGCGGGTTCCATGATCTCGAGGAACTTGTCAGGCTCGACGAGATCTTTGACCCGCGCGAGGACGTTGCCCTCGGTGTCCATGAACACGACGGCCGGCAACGTAGCGGCGCCATAGCGAGCGCGGCGCTCCATGTCGACGTCATCGCTCTTCGAGACGTCGAACTGGAGAGGCACGAAGCGCGAGGTGAGCTCGTCGTAGACGTCCGGATCGCCGAACACGAGCTCGAGCTCGTCGCACGGTGCGCACCACGATGCGGCGAAGTCGACCATCACGCCCTTGCCCTCGGCGCGAGCCTGGGCATACGCCGCGTTCTCGTCGACGGCCCACGGCAGGTGCTGCTTCGGCGTCAGCCGCCACGTCCACACGCCGAGGATACCGGCGAGCAACAGGGCGAGGCCCAGGCCCTTGCGCACCTTGTGCGCGAGCGTGTCGTGGAACGTCAGGTGGATGGCACCGAGCACGAGGCCGGCGACGATCAGCCCGATGGAGGCCCAGAGAAACCACATCTCGGGCGACGCGATCGTGCGCATCCACGGCAGCAGCGGACGCAGGAAGTAGATCGCGCCGACGAGGAGCAGCACGCCGCCTCCCGACTTCACCGAGTCCATCCAGCGGCCGCTCTTGGGCAATCCCATCGCCGCGGCGGCGAGGACCCAGAACAACACGCCCATCCCGAGCGCGTACACGAACAGCAGCGAGCCGCCGCCGAAGACATCACGCGTGGTCGTGACGAACGCGAGCAAGCCCGCGAGGAACGGGCCGGTGCACGGCGCCGCGATGAAGCCACCGACCAGGCCCATGGCGAACGCGCCACTGAAGCCCTTGCCGCCGACCTGGTTCATCTTCGCTTGCCACGACGCCGGCAGGTTGAGCTCGAACGCCCCGAACAACGACGCCGCCATCAGCACGAACATCAGGACGATCGGGATCACGACCACCGGGTTCGCGAGCAGCGCTCCCGCCGAGCCGCCGAGTAGCGCAAAGGTCACTCCGAGCACCGCGTACGTGAGCCCCATGCCGATGACGTAGGCCGTCGCGAGCAGGAGGCGGCGGCCGAGTGGAACGTCCTTGCCGCGCGCGCCGAAGATGCCGAGCGTGATCGGGATCATCGGATAGACGCACGGCGTCAGGGAGGTCAAGAACCCCGCGCCAAACGAGCCGAGGTACATCCAGCCCCAGCCGCGCCCCTGGTACTCGGTGAATTCGCCACCGCCACCCGCCCTCGCGAGGGCAGGGATCAACAGGATCGCGGCCGCCACCAGGAGGCCAAGCGGGTTACGGCGCATCGGGGCTTCACTATAGACCGGACCCGGCGTGTCGGGCATTCCACGGGACGTCGCCGCGTTGTAGGGTCCGCCCGTGACCAGCTGGTTCGACGAGCTCACCCCGGCCCACGTTCGCAGTCTGGACATGTACCAGCCGGGCAAGCCGATCGAGGAGCTCGAGCGCGAGCTCGGAATCACGGGGGCGATCAAGGTCGCATCCAACGAGAATCCCATGGGGGCGTCGCCGAAAGCGGTTGCTGCACTTCCGCCCGCACTGGCCAGCCTCCACCTGTATCCAGATGCCGGCGGCTTCGCGCTGCGCCGCGCGCTGGCGACCCGGTTCGACGTCCCGATCGGCGGGATCGCGCTCGGCAACGGCTCGAACGATCTGCTGTACCAGCTCGTGCTGGCGACCACCGACCCCACCGACGAGGTACTGACCCACCGGTATGCGTTCCTGTCCTACCGGCTCGCGGCGCAGGTCGCGGGGCGGCCGTTCGTTGCGGCGCCGGTGACCGCGGATCTCGCCTGCGATGTCGATGCGCTGATCGCGGCGATCACCCCGCGAACCAAGCTCGTCGTGCTCGGCACGCCGAACAATCCGACTGGCTCGGTGGTCACGCGCGCGGGTGCCGCGAAGGTTCTCGCCGCATTGCCTTCGCGGGCGTTGCTCGTGATCGACGAGGCGTACTCGGAGTACGCCGCACAGTGGCCCGAGGTCGATCACGTGGACGGGCTCGCCCTCCAGCGCGAGGACCGCCGCGTGATCACGCTGCGAACGTTCTCGAAGATCTATGGGCTCGCCGGGATCCGGATCGGCTTCGCGGTCGCGGATCCCGCCGTGATCGATGTGCTCGGGCGCGTCGGGCGGACCTTCCATGTCTCGAGCCTCGCGCAGATCGCGGCGGTCGCCGCGCTCGATGACACCGAGCACGTTGCGGCGAGCGCACTCCACGCGCGTACGCAGATCGAACGCCTCCGCGCCGAGATCAGCGCACCCGGCGTTCGCGTGCTCCCGTCGCTCGCGAACTTCGTGTTGATCGACTGTGGCCGGCCATCGGGGCCGATCTACGACAAGCTCCTCCGCTCCGGCGTGATCGTCCGCCCGATGGCGGCGTGGGGTCTGCCGGGCTGTATCCGGGTCTCGGTCGCGCGCGAGGCGGAGATGCCCCGCGTGATCGCGGCCCTCAACGACGTGCTGGCCGATTGATGCGTTCGTTCGCGGTGCTCGTGGTGTTCGCCGGATGCGGCAGCACACCGAGCAAGCCCGTGATCACCGCGCCCGAGCGCACGCAGCCGCTGACCGTCGCGGATCGGATTCTTCCGCTGTTTCCCGACGGTGCACAGGTGATCGTCGAGCTCGATCTCGCGCGCCTGCGCACCAACCCGGTGATCGGTGGACTCGTGACCTCTGCGCTGACGGGGGAAGGCCTTCCGGATCTGCCCACCGGGGTTCCGATGTCTCCGCTCGCGAAGGCGGATGCGATCGTGCTCGCGTCGTACGGCGTCGGCACGTCGCAAGCTGCGATGGTCACGGTGATCGCGAGTCCCGAGGACCTGGCCGAGAGTGCCGGCGCCGCTCGTCTCGGCGACCATCTGTACGCGCTCGGACCGACGGAGTGGATCGCTCAGCTCGAAGCACGCGCGGCGCTCGCCGGGATCGGGGACGCTGCGTCGGGCCCGCCGATCGTCGCGTCGCCCGAGCTGCTCGCGTTGCGCGATCGTGCGATGCCGCCGAATGCTCCGGGTGCGGCGCTGCGGATCACCGCGCGGCTATCGTTCGACGCGCGCGTGGCGCTCGCACGCCAGACCGGACTCGACTCCGCGCCCTCGCAGGTCTCGATCTGGGCCGATGTCGTGGATGACTTTGCGATCATCGTCGACGCCGATGCCGCGGATCCTGGCGACCAGAAGACAAAGAACCCCACGAAGCGCCTCGAGGCAGGCCTCCGCGGCGTGCTCGCTGGCCTCGCCGACGAGCCCGCGATCCAGGCACTCGGAATCCCGTCGAGCCTCGAGCGCGCGAAGCTCGTTGCGCGTGGCACGTGGGTCCGAACGATCGTCGCGATCGGCCCCGCTCACCTGCAACGCGTCGTTGCACGCGCGACTGCGTACCTGAAGGGAAAGTCATGAAGCTGATCGTCGAGCCCGCGACTCGTCCGCTGACCGGTACGGTGATCATTCCCGGCGACAAGTCGATCGGGCACCGTGCGCTCCTGTTCTCACTGCTCTCGGTCACGCCGGTCCGCGTGCTCGGCCTCGGCGACGGCGCCGACAACGGCCGCTCCGCCAAGGCGATCACCGCGCTCGGCGCGACGATCGAGCGCGACGGCAATGCGCTCGTGATCACCGGCACGGGCCTGCTCGGGATG
>JACCQV010000892.1 GCA_013813945.1 Deltaproteobacteria bacterium
CCGAGATGCTCTCGTTCATGGGGCCCTCGGGCGCGCGCTCGCTGTGGTGGAGCGTCGGCCTGACCACGTTCCAGCTGTGGGCCGGCTACGAGCTGATCCGCATGAGCCCGCACAGCCGCGTGATCGCCACCGTGTTCTCGGTCGTCGCCGGCGCGCTGACGGTCTACATCATGTGGCCCGTGCTCCAGGGCATGAAGCAGTTCGGCCGGATGATGTCGCCCGAGACCGTGCTGCTGATCATCCCGCTCGCGATCCAGCTCGTGATTCCGGTCTCGGTCCTGATCCTCGTCAACCGCAAGATCGCTCCGACCGCCCGGGCGCGCTTCCGCGCCAGGCCGACCGAAACGACTCCGTCGGCGTGAAGGCTGCCGCCGTCGCCACGGCAGCGATGGTCCTGGTTGGATGCCAGGACAACGTGGCGACGCCGTTCCCGCCGGGCCTCGAGCCGCTCGACGACAACACGGTCGCCGATGCGCCAGGAGCACCGACCGAGGAGCTCCGCACGACGACCGTCAGCGGGGATCCGGTCAACGTCCACGGCCGTGGTTACGTGCTCGTCGCGCCCGGCGCTCTGTGGGCACTGACGAAGCAACCCGCCGCGATGATCGCGCGGTGCTCGACTGACGAGCAGCAGATCACCGAGTCGAATGACGCCGACTACGAGCGCAGCTTCCTCGTGCACTACATCGTCCGCGATGTGCTGACGGTCGAGTGGGATGACCAGTGGCGATACGGCGTGGTCACCGGAACGACCGACGCGCCGGTGCTCGGGATGATCCGGCACCAGAAGACGCAGGGCAGCGACTTCATCACGGTCTCCGAGGGCACCGTGCAGGTGCTCGCCACCGATGACCCCGAGGTCAGCGAGCTTGCATTCGTCGAGCACCTCGATGCCGTCAGCGGAGGCTCGGGCGACGTGGTCGCGGGCATGCAGACCAACTACGATGCGCTCGTCGCGCTCGCACACGGTGCTCCGATTCCGCCCTGCCGGTGACGGGGAAACCTCTGGTACGCTCGAGGGCGTGCCCGAGGCTTTTGGTCCGTACCTCGTGTACGAGCAGCTCGGTGTCGGCGGCATGGCCGAGGTGCACCGCGCCGAGCAGACCGGCATCGAAGGCTTTCGCAGGGTGGTCGCGCTCAAGCGCATGCTGCCGCACATCGCCGAGAACGACGAGATGGTCCGGTCATTCGTGCGCGAGGCCCGGCTAGCCGCCTACCTGCGCCACGCCAACGTCGCGCAGACGTACGACCTCGGTAAGGTCGGCAGCGTCTACTTCATCGCGATGGAGCTGCTCGAGGGCCGCAACCTGCGGGAGATCCTCCGGCACTGCGCGAACAACCGTACGATCATGCCGGTGCCGATCGCCCTCAACGTGATCAACCAGATCTGCGACGCCCTCGACTACGCGCACAACCTGCGTGACGACGACGGTCAGCCGCTCGGGATCATCCACCGCGACGTGTCGCCCTCGAACGTGATCGTCACGGACGGCGGCGTCGTCAAGCTGATCGATTTCGGCATCGCGAAGGCCGAGATCAGTGGCATGCGGACGATGAGCGGCACCATCAAAGGCAAGTTCGGCTACATGGCACCGGAGTACATCGGCGGAACGCTCGACGCCCGCGCCGATCTGTTCGCCGTCGGCGTCATCGCGCACGAGCTGTTGACGAATCGGCCGCTATTCACCACCTCGGACGAGGTCGCGACGCTCAACCGCGTACGGACGATGAAGATCGATCCGCCATCGCGCTTGAACCCGAAGGTCCCGCCGGAGATCGACGACATCGTCCTGACGGCGCTCGCGCGCGATCCGGACATGCGCTGGCAGCACGCTACCGCTCTGCGCACCGCGATGACCACACTCACCAAGCGCCTCGGTCTCGATGTGCTGAGCTCCGAGGTCTCGGAGTGGCTCGACACGGCGTTCTCCGACGCTGCGACATCGCCCTTCGGTAGCGCCTATCCGCACGACGAGAGTGTCAGCATCTCGATCCAGGGCCTCACCCCGTTGCCCAGCAAGGTCACGCAGAACGAGTACCGGGCCGCCGTCCAGCAGTACGAGCGCCACGATGCCCTGGTTCCGACGGGAAGTTTCCTGGCCGATGAGATCGTCCCAACCATCGTGCGATCTCCCGAACCGCGCCCGGTCGTCGCTCCCGCGCCGGGTACCACGAAGCGCCCCGCTGCGCCGCACGGCAGCCGGCTCGCGGGCGTGGTATGGGTGCTGCTGGCAGCAGTGGTCACAGCAACCGCCGTGTACTTTCTGATTCCGCTCCTCAGTTGACATGAAGCGACGACGCATCGCCTTGATCTCGACGGGCGGAACCATCGAGAAGACGTACGACGAGCTCTCCGGCGTGCTCGCCAACCACGTCTCGGTTCTCGATGTGATGCTGGTGTCGCTCGAGCTCCGCGGCATCGAGGTTCAGCGTGTCCAGCTGATGAACAAGGACAGCCTCGACATGACACCCGAGGACCACACCTTGATCGCCGAGAGCGCCGCACAGCTGGCGCGCGAGTCATCAGGAGTCGTTGTCGTCCACGGTACGGATCGCCTTGCCGTCTCGGGCCACCGCCTCGTCGAGCTCGTCGGCACACCCGCCACACCGGTCGTGTTCACCGGTGCGATGCGACCGTACGAGCTGCGCTCGACCGACGCGCTGCAGAACCTGACCGAGGCATTGCTCGCGGTCCAGCTCCTCGCGCCCGGTGTCTACGTGGCGATGCACAACCAGGTCCTGCAGTTCCCGGGCGTGACCAAGGACAAGGTCCTCGGCACCTTCGTCAGGGAGCCCGCGCCATGATGACCGCGAACGACCTCGCGCCCCTGATGCCTTCGCTCCTCGAGGCGCTCACCGCAGCGGGCGTCGGCGTGATCGTGATCGGCGACCACGGCTCACACCTCGAGCGCTACTACACGAACATGCCGGCCGCGGCGCTGCTCGGCTACACCGTCGAGGAGGTCCAGCGGATCCCCGTGCTCGACACGATCGTTCCCGAGCAGCGGGCGCTGGTCGCGCAGCTCGCGGTCAACTTCCGCGCGGGCCAGGCGATCCCCGGGGTCCTCGAGCTCGGTGCGATCCACAAGGACGGTAGCTACCTCGACATCGAGTTCGCGCTCGGCTTCTTCCGGATCGAGGACGCGATCGCGTACGTGATGACACTCCGCGTCGTCAACCAGCAAGCGCAGCTGTCGCTGCTCGAGGCGGATCGGATCGGCCTCGTCGGCGCGCTCGCCGCCGGGTTCGCGCACGAGATCAACAACCCGCTGACCTCCGTGCTGCTCAACCTCCGCTCGCTACGCAAGCAGCTGAGCTCGCTGCCGGACGTCGCTCAGGCGCAAGCGCTACGCTGCGTCGACGACATCACCACCGGCGCCGAACGAATCGCGAGCAACGTGCGCGCGCTGCAGACCCTCGCAACACGCAGCGCGACCCAGACGGTCGACCTCGCTGCGATCGTGTCCTCGGCGCTCCGCCTCGCAGCGCCCACGCTCGAGCCACGGGCCAACGTCATCCGCCAGATCTTCCCGGTCCGCGCCGTCACCGGCGAGGAGTCGCGCATCGGCCAGGCGGTGCTCGCAATGATGCTGTTCTCCAGCTCCGGCTTCGATATCGACGTCGCAGCCACCCGCAACCGGATCATCGTCGCCGTCGAGGAACGCGCGCCCGACGTCGTGGTCGAGGTCTCCGACAATGGTCGCGACCTGACCTCGGAAGAAGTCCGTAGCGCCTTCGATCCCTTCTTCCGGTCCTCCGCCCGGGGTGCCGGTGTCGGTGTCGGCCTCGGCGTCGCGCGCTCGGTGGCAACCACCCTCGGTGGCGAGGTGACCCTGGCGCCGCGCCCGGGCGGTGGCGCGGTGATCACCATGCGGCTGCCGGCAGCGCCGTAGGGTCGGGCTCCCGCGCCACGGTTCGTCCGTGCTCGGTGCTGGTGCTCCGCGCTGCGCTCCGTGCTGCGCCCCGTGCTGCGCTCCGTGCTGCGCCCCGTGCTCCCCGCTCCGTGCTCCCCGCTCCGTGCTCCCCGCTCGGTTCTCCCCGCTCGGTTCTCCCCGCTCGCACGCCGTGACGTGTTCCAGATGGTGAGCCGCCAAGAACGCCAAGAGCGCCAAGCAGAGTTGATCTCGGGCTTCGCCCATCGGGGCGTGTGCTCCCGCGGCGGTGCTGCACGCAGGAGACGAGTACGGATCACGCGATTCGGCGTAGCGAAACAAGTTCTGCTTGGCGTTCTTG
>JACCQV010000455.1 GCA_013813945.1 Deltaproteobacteria bacterium
CGCCTACGCTTACGCCAACGCCGGATCAACACAGCCGAACTCTGGGGTTAGTGGGCCGCAGTGACAAACCTTTTTGGGCCGTACCATGCGACCGCCGGCGTCAACAGGCCGACGATCACGCCAGCGATGGTCGGATGAATGCCTGCGCTGTACACGCCGGCCCAGACGATTGCCGCGGGAACGATGTACGCGACCACGCCTCGGGTTCCTAGCCGCTGGAGTCCGAGGATCGAGATGACTCCGAGCGCGGCCACCCCGATCCCGCTCAGCTCGATGCCCGACGAGTAGAAGACCGCGATCACCACGATGGCTCCGATGTCATCGATGATCGCGAGCGCGAGCAAGAACACGCGAAGGCTCGGCGGGACCCGCTTTCCAAGCAGCGCAAGCACGCCCACTGCGAACGCGATATCGGTCGCCATGGGCACGGCCCAGCCTCGCGCTGCGGGCCCGCTGCTGTTCAGCACGGCATAGATCGCGGCCGGTACGACCATCCCGCCGATGGCAGCGGCGATCGGAAGGGTTGCACGGCGGCGGTCGCTGAGCTCGCCGGCGTGCATCTCGCGGCGAATCTCGAGCCCGACCACGAAGAAGAAGATGGCCATCAGCACATCGTTGACGAAGAACTGCAGCGAGAACTCGAGCGTGTAGGTGCCTGCGCCAAGGTGGAGAGGAGTCTCCCAGAGCGCGGCATAGGCGCCCGCCCACGGCGAGTTCGCCCAGACGAGCGCAACGGCTGCAGCGAAAACCAAGATGATCCCGCTCGCTGCTTCGATGTGGAGAAATCGTGAGAGCGGACGGAACACCGCGCGCGCGAGTCGGTGCGCATTCTCGGAGGTGCCTGGCGGGAGGTGGGGCGTGGTCACAGACATGGGGCGCGTCCGCGGGTGGGCGTCGGCGCCCGCCTGAAATCTCCCAGTAGCCGGTTTCGCGTGAGGTCCACGATCGACGCACCGTGCAAGACCGGTTCCTTGATCGGCACGCAAAGGCAGCGACATCGATGTGGCGCCACGCACGTGGATGCACGCGCGGCGGCGGATACGTACCTGTGAGTGGCCAGCGGGCGAGGGTCGGCATGTCGCGCGAGGCGCGATTGTCAGGCATTCGCGGCTAGGTACATGACCGCAGCGATTCCGAGAACGGTCACCGAACCCGCAACGATCACAGGGCCGGCAGAGCCGGGTGCGATGGGCCTGTTGGCGAGAATCGCGCGGCGCGCATGTACGAACCGAAACGCTCCGATCACGTGACACGCGGTGCCCAACGCAAGGACTACAATCCCGAGCCATGCGGGGAATGACCCGCTGCGCTCGGGGGCATCGAGCCGCAGCCATACCGTGAGTCGTGCGGCCACGAAGCCGAACGCCATGAGCGCGAGCCCTGTGC
Source organism: Deltaproteobacteria bacterium (assembly GCA_013813945.1). GTDB lineage: Bacteria > Myxococcota_A > Polyangia > Haliangiales > Haliangiaceae > JABFXX01. The sequence continues at coordinate 1,387 of JACCQV010000455.1, forward strand.
GGATCCATGCGAGCAACGTGCGCTCGTTGGCTTGCAGGATCCGGAGGTCGGGTTCGGCCATCGACAGATGGTAGTCGGCGGACCGCCGAACATCAGGCGCGACGCGCGGTAAACGCTCGAGCTCCGGTCCGGCTCATCGCGCTACCCGGGTCGGGGACCTGTCACGACGCGGTGCGCACGAGGAGCTCTTCGAGCACACGCGTCAGCTCGGCTACCTTCACGGGCTTCGTCAGGTAGCGATAGAAGCCGGCTTGCCGCGCGCGGTTCGTGTCCTTGAGGAGCGCGCCCGCCGAGAGACCGATGACAGGAATGTGCCGCGTGGCCGGAGCTTCGCGCAGACGTTGCATCGCATCAAACCCGCTCATCCCTGGCAGGTTGATGTCCATGATCACGGCGTCGGGAAGGTGTGCGGCAATCAGCTCGAGTCCGATCTCGGCGCTCGGAGCGGTGATCAGCTCGACTCTCGACAGCTCACCGACGAGGTCGCGCATGAATGCGATGTTTGCCGGATTGTCCTCGACGTAGATCACCTTGTAGGTGGCCTTGCCGGTTGAAAGGACGGAGGGAGCCGTACTCCGCGTAACGGCGCTGATCTCCGCCTCAGCATGCCCCTGCGACGCTCGACCGGGCGCTACTCGCAGGTGGCGATGACTTTCTGACCAAGCCCTTCAGGCCGAGCGAGCTGGTCGTTCGTGTGCAGGCCGCCCTGCGGTTACGGAGCCTGCTTCACGAGCGCAATAAACAGCGGGAGGAGCTCCTGCGGTTCCACGCTCAGATCCGAGCCGCGAACGAGCACCTCCTCGCGAGTAGCCTGCGAATGCAGGAGCTTGCAGACGACGCCAACGCAGCGCGGACTGTCGCAACACTCAACGAAGAGAGGTTCCGCACGCTGGTCATGACATCGTCCGCCTTGATCTGGCAGGCGACTGCGAAGGGGCACGTCACCGTCGATGACGAAGCCTGGCGGACGCTCACCGGCGTCAACGTGGGAACCGGCGAGTGGGGCTGGTTGGATGCCGTGCATCCTGGTGATCAGAGTCGTGTGCGGCACGCGTGGGCGGCCGCGGTCGCGGCGGGGGCTCCCTATGAGTGCCAGTATCGGATCCGGAAGCTCGAAGGTGGGTACGCCTGGGTGGTCGCGCGTGCGGCGCGCATTCCGTCCGTGGATCCCGAACGACAATGGATCGGGATGCTGAACGACGTATCCGATCGCATGCGCGTTGAAGAATCACGAGAGCGTTTCATCGGGATCCTGGGCCATGATCTCCGGAATCCGCTGAATGCGATCCTGATGGGAGTCGAGATGCTGGGCGCTCTGCCGGCACCCGAGGCGGACGTCGTCGCGCGGGTCGGGCGCAGCGCCCTTCGGATGGAAGCGATGATCCGTGACGTCCTCGACTTTGCGCGTGGCCGACTCGGTGACGGTATCCCGGTCACAAAGACCAACGTCGACATGCGCGGTATCTGCGAGGAGATCGTGGCGGAGATGACGCAGGCCTGCCGCGCTCGCAGCATCCGCTTCGAGGGGGCGGGCGACCTGCGAGGCGAATGGGACCCGCAACGCGTGCAGCAGGTGCTCTCGAACCTGGTCGGCAACGCGGTGGCGCACGGCTCGGGCGCCATTCGCGTCACTGCCAGCGACGCCGGAGAGGCGGTCATCGTGACTGTTCACAATCACGGCACAACCATTCCCGCGGCGGCGATCGCAACGCTGTTCGAACCGTTCACCAAGGTCGGACAGGGGCTGCAAGCCGGAGAAGGCTTGGGGCTCGGGCTCTATATCGCGAGTGAGATCGTGCGCGCGCATGGAGGCACGATCTCTGTCGCCTCCGATCCTCGCGGGGGCACGACCTTCGCGACTCGATGGCCGAGACGGACATCGCCGCGACCCATCGAAGCATCGCCACCCGGCCTTGCCGGGGGTGAGCGTTGTGCCCTGGCCGATCAGGTCTGAACCAGACCACCAGCTGCGAAGTTGTCTGGTGCTACTGGTTCGCTCGAGGTCAAAGGCGAAGACACGTGTCACAACACGGCGCGCAAGAACTGCGCACGCCGGACCCAGCTGAGCAGTGCCGGCGGTCTCGGAGTGGAGCGCCGATTGCTTGGTCGGTGCGATCACCCCGTGTGGCCAATGCCGGGCATGCTTGTCAGGCAACGGATCGCAGTGCGGTCACGGCGGCGATAATTACGAAGCGATGGGCGGCTGGCGGTTGGGAAACACGATCAACGGCAGCCAGGCCGAGTACGTGATCGTGCCGAACGCACAGGCAAACCTCGCCAAGATTCCGGACGACCTGACCGACGAGGAGGTCGTGATGTGCCCGGACATCATGTCGACGGGCTTCTCCGCGGCAGAGCGCGGCGGCGTCAAGATCGGCGACAGCGTGGCGGTGTTCGCGCTCGGACCGATCGGGCTGTGTGCGGTCGCCGGCGGCAAGCTGAGCGGTGCATCCCTGGTGATCGGGGTCGACAGCGATCCGCGTCGCCTCGAGTTCGCGAAGCAGATGGGAGCCGACGTCGTCCTCGACTTCAAGAATCAGGATGTCGTCAGCGAGATCAAGAAGCTCACGGGCGGTGGGGCTGACGTGACCATCGAGGCACTCGGTCAGCAGGCGACGTTCGAGAACGCGCTCCGCTCGCTCCGGCCGGGCGGCACCTTGTCGAGCCTCGGTGTCTACTCGGGCCACCTCAACGTGCCGGTCGACGCATTCGGCGCGGGGCTCTCCGATCGCACGATCGTGACGACGCTGTGCCCGGGCGGCAAGGAGCGCATGCGTCGCCTGATGAACGTGGTCCGCGCAAAGCGCTTTCCGTTCCGCGAGCTCGTGACGCATTCCTTCAAGCTCGAGGACATCGAGCAAGCGTACGAGCTATTCGGGAATCAACGCGACGGCGTGATGAAGGTCGCGATTCGCCCCTGAGATCGAGAGGCCTGCGTGCCGTGCGCTCCCGCAGCATCTTCGACCATCGGGTACGCGCCATTCACTTCGTAGCACCACGTCGGCTACAACCAGCCCATGCCGCAGATCGCGTGGGACATCGCACAGATCGTCTTGGGGCTCGCGATGCTGTACTTCGGTGCAGAGTGGCTGATCGCGGGCGCTGCCGGTCTCGCACGCTCGTTCGGGATCAAGCCCCTGATCATCGGGCTGACCGTCGTTGCGTACGGAACGTCGGCACCCGAGCTGGTCGTTGGCATCAGCGCTGGCATCCGTGGCCAGGGTGCCATCGCGCTTGGCAACGTCATCGGCTCGAACATTGCGAACCTCGGGTTGATCCTCGCAATGGCGGCGCTCATCCGGACAACGCAGGTCGACCGTCAGATCGTGGTCCGCGAGCTGCCAGTCTTGCTCGCCACGACTGCGCTCGTGCCGCTGTCTCTGCTCGACGGTCAGGTGAGCATGTTCGAAGCGGGTGGCTTGCTGGGCCTCGCCGTTGCCTATACAGGGTGGATGCTGGTCACCTCGAAGCGTGACTCCACGGAGGCGCTGAAGCACGTGGCCGAAGATGCAGCGGCAGCCGCAGTGATGTCGCCTCAGCGCAAGCGGAGCGTGCTCGGCGCACTCGTCTTCGCCGGACTGATTTTCCTCGTCGCGGGCGGTCACTTCCTCGTGACCGGGGCCGTTGGTGTCGCCCGCATCGCCGGGATGAGCGAGCGCATCATCGGGCTCACGATCGTCGCGGTGGGCACATCGATCCCGGAGCTCGCGACGTCACTGGTAGCGGCAGTCCGCGGACATGGCGACATCGCAATCGGTAACGTCGTCGGCTCGAACATCTTCAACGTGCTCCTGGTCCTGGCGGCTGCAGGTCTTGCCGGTGAGATCCACGCCAACCTCGGCGACGTTGCGCTCGACGTGTTCGCGCTGGGAGCGATGACGCTGTTTGCTGCGGTCGTGATGGCCACACGTCGGCGGATCACTCGGATCGAAGGGACCATTCTTCTCCTCGGCTACATCGCGTTCTTGTCGGCTCTCTCGTTGCAGTGAGCAGGGTGCCCGGTCCGCCGGAGGGTAGGCGTGGCAGACCACGTGCACGCACTGCGCCGCATGATGATGTTTTCTCGTCCCGTTTCAGAGTTCATGCACGCCGATGTCACCTCCACCGGGCTCGACACGATGCTCTCGCACGTCGCGCGCGAGCTCGACGAGCGCCGGATCTCGGCGATGCCCGTGCTCGATGCCGGTGGACGCCTTGCCGGCGTGGTCTCGAGGACCGACCTCGTCCGGGTGGGCCGGATCCAGGCCGGTTCGCATCGCAAGGCGTCTGCGCTCACTCTGCCGGAGCGCAGCGTGGGGGACTTGCTGGGGGCGAAACCGCGTGATCCGCTCGTCGCGGCACCTGGGGCGCCGCTGCGCGAGGCTGCGCGAACCATGCGTGACGGACGGGTTCACCGGTTGTTCATCGTCGACGACGGCAGGGTCGTGGGGGTGATCAGCACCCTCGACATGATGAAAGCAGTACGCGACGCGAAGATCGGACGCCCGATCTCCGACATCATGTCGTCACCCTTGTTCACCGTCAAAGCGCTTCAGCCGATCAGCGCGGCGATCGAGAGGATCGAACAAGCGCGCGTGACGGGGCTCGTCGTGATCGACGACGACTTTCCCGTCGGCGTGTTCACTCAGCTCGAGGCCATGGAGTCGCGTGACCTTCCTCGCGACACTCCGATCGATGACGTCTTCGATCCGGCGATGCTCTGCCTGCCGACGACCACGAAGATCTATCGTGCGGCGGAGCAGGCGTCTCGGCTCGAGGTCCGACGCATTATTCCCTGTCGCGGTCGCGAAGCAGTCGGCATTGTCACCGGCTTCGACTTGGAGCGCGATCGGCGTGCGCACGCGCAAGATCGGCGCGAACGGTCAGGGACCCGGGACCGGAGTCGGGCGCACCAGCTGGTGGCAGCCCGCGCAGGTCGAGAGCAGCTCGCCGTACAGGTTCGCGCGCGCGTCTTGCTCCAGCACGGTCCCTGCCTTCCTCGCGAGCTCGTTCACGTGGGTCGTGAGCGCGGTGACATCGCCGCGCGGAACGCCCCGCGCTGACCGCCTTTCCATTCGTGTGCGTCAGGTAGCAGGCGCGCACCTTCGGCAGATACGGGGCGAAGTACTTCGCGACCTCCTGGGCCGTGAGCGCTCGATCCGGATCATCGGGATCTGCGACTGCGAGAGGTGGCGCAGAGAGCGAGGCGAACACGATGAGGACGAGCAGACGAGTCCACATGACCTGTCGCCAAGCATGATGCGGGCCCTCACGGTCTCCCCAGGAC
>JACCQV010000462.1 GCA_013813945.1 Deltaproteobacteria bacterium
CTTCCGGGGGCGCTGCCCCCGGATCCCCCCGGGAAGTGCTCGTCGCGAGCGCTCCTCCCGGGGGCGCTGCCCCCGGGTCCCCCCGGGAGGTTCGCGCTCCCCGGGAGGTTCGACCCGCGAGTGACATGATGAGCTTCGCATTACGGGAGACTAGATGAGCGTTTCTTCGGCTCCACCACCTTCGGCCAGCCCGCCGGCCGCCAGCGATGCCGCGCCGCCTGTGCCCGGCTCGGCGCCGCCGGCGACGCCGCCGGCTCCGGCCACCAATCCCGACCAGGTGACGCTGACGATCGACGGCGTCTCGGTGACGGTGCCGAAGGGCACGAACGTCCTCGAGGCCGCGCGCACGCTCGGCGTCGACATCAGCGCATTCTGCTACCACCCCGGCCTCCCGGTCGTGGCGCAGTGCCGCCAGTGCCTGGTCTCGGTCGAGAAGAACCCGAAGCTCCAGCCGAGCTGCCAGCAGGTCTGCGGCGACAACATGGTCGTCCACACGACCGACAAGCAATCTACGCTCGCGCGCAAGCAGCAGCTCGAGTTCACGCTGCTCAACCACCCGGTCGACTGTCCGATCTGTGACAAGGCCGGCGAGTGCACGCTGCAGAAGCTGTACTTCGAGCATGACAACGAGGACTCGCGCGTCGACGTGCCGAAGGTCCACAAGGACAAGGCCGTCGATCTCGGGCCAACGATCGTCCTCGATCAGGAGCGCTGCATCCTGTGCTCGCGCTGCATCCGCACCTGCGATGTGGTCGCGGGCCAGCACCAGCTCGAGTTCGCGCATCGCGGCGATCACGAGATCCTGACCACGGCTCCTGGCGAGGCGCTCGACAACCCGTACTCGCTCAACACCGTCGATGTCTGCCCGGTCGGCGCGCTGACCGCGAAGGACTTCCGGTTCACGATGCGCGCGTGGGAGCTCGAGGCGACCCCGAGCGTCTGTAACGGGTGCGCGACTGGCTGCAACATCGAGATCCACCACAAGCACGGCCGCGCGTGGCGGCTCGTGCCGCGCCACAACCCCGACGTCAACGACTACTGGATGTGCGACGAGGGCCGGTTCACGTATCACGACCTCCGCGAGCAGCGGCTCGCCGCGGCGACGGTCGATGGTCTCCCCGCGGGCTGGGATCGCGCGATCCGCGCCGCTGCCGATCGGCTCGCGGTCGGTCGCGCTGCCGGTCAGTTCGCGGTCGTGCTCTCCGCGCAGCACACCAACGAGGACAACTTCGCGCTCGCGAAGCTCGCGCAGGCCTGGGGCGTCAGCCACTTCTATCTCGCTGGCAAGCCGCCGGTTCCTGCTCGCGCCGATGGCCGGCTGCGCGTCGCCGACATCAACCCGAACACCGCAGGCGTCAAGGCGATCACCGACGCGCTCGGGATCACGGCGAAGCCGGTATACGAGCTCGACGCATCGATTCGCGGCCTGCTCGCACTCGGCGATGTGCTGCCCGGCACCGATCCGGCGAAGCTCAAGGAGCTCGAGTACGTCGCGATCACGTCGCACGAGCGCGGTCCGGTCTCGCACGCGAAGGTGGCGCTGCCCACGGCCGACTGGGCCGAGACGTCCGGCACGATCACGAATAACAAGGGCCACGTGCAGCGCCTGCACGCGGCGTTCTCTCCTCCGGGTCAGGCGATCGCCGGCTGGGAGGTCGCCGTCCGGCTCGCCCAGGCGACGACCGTGAAGTTGTCCTGGTCGCACGCGCGCGACGTGTTCAAGGACATGGTCGCCGCGGTCCCGGCGTGGAACCAGCTGACCTGGGCGCGTGAAGCGCGGCCGCTGGCACTGCGCTTCGCAGGGAGCCGCGGATAATGAAGACCCTCTACGACATCCTGGACTGGCCGGGGACCAAGTGGATCTTCCTGATCCTCGCGCTCGTGATGCCGCTCGCGTCGCTGCTCACCTGGGCAGAGCGCCGGCAGAGCGCGATGATGCAGGATCGCCTTGGCCCGAACCGCGCCAACATCGGTCCGATCAAGCTCAAGGGCATCCTCCACTTCGTCGCTGACGCGGTGAAGATGATCTTCAAGGAGGACTTCGTCCCCGCGAACGTCCACAAGGGACTGTTCACGCTGGCGCCGATCCTCGCGCTCGCACCGGTGCTGATCGCGTTCTGCATCATCCCGTTCGGCCCGACGATCTATCCGCACTCGTACTTCGAGACGCTCGACCCGTACCTGCTCGCGACCCAGCCGACGAACGTGAAGTTCGCCGACTCGATCCGCATGCAGATGTTCCAGGTCGACTTCGGCCTGATCTTCTACTTCGCGGTGCTCACGCTCGCGAACTACGGCGGAACCATCGCCGGCTGGGCGAGCTACAACAAGTGGGCGCTGCTCGGCGGCCTGCGTAGCTCGTCGCAGATGATGTCGTACGAGGTCGCGATGGGCCTCGCGCTCATGGGCGCGTTCCTCGTGACCGGCAGCCTCGAGCCCGGCTTCATCGCCGCGCACGGTGCGAGCAACGAGATGTCGGGCTCCAACCCGCTGAACTGGCTGTGGCTGTGGCAACCCGTTGGCTTCTTGCTGTTCTTCACTGCGGCAATCGCGGAGACCAAGCGCGCGCCGTTCGACATCCCGGAAGGCGAGCCCGAGATCATCGGGTACTTCGTCGAGTACTCGGGCATGCGGTGGGGGATCTTCTTCCTCGCCGAGTTCATCGAGATCGTCTTCATCTCTTCGGTGATCGCGACCGTGTTCTTCGGCGGCTGGCAGGTTCCGTTCCTCGATGCGGACGGCTTCCGTATCGGCGGCTACATGGATCCGATCCACCACGTCTCGGTCGGAGGCTGGTCCCTGCCGCTGCCGCACGCCGTCGTGACGGGGCTGCAGTTCGCTGCGTTCGGCCTCAAGGTGATCCTCCTGTGCTGGTTCCAGCTGCTCGTCCGCTGGACGCTGCCGCGGTTCCGCGCGGATCAGCTGATGGCGCTCGGCTGGAAGCTGCTCTTGCCGCTCTCGCTCGCGAACATCATGGTGACCGCGTTGATCAAACTTCTGTTCATGGAAGCCTGATGTCGGCGAGCCACCACGACGACGTTCACGACGAAGCGCCGGCGGGCCTCAAGGTCCTCGCGGTCTCGACGACGCACCCGCGCGTTCGCACGGTCCAGATCTCGCGCCCCGAGCCACAGGACGTCTCGTTCCTGGCGGCGACGGCCAAGGGCCTGGGCGTCACGCTCAAGCACTTCGCGCGCAATCTGTTCCTGCCGCGTAAATCCCTGGCTGCCCGCGCGCAGGCAGGAGCGCCGCCGGACGAGAAGTTCTTCGGCGACTTCCAGCGCAACGAGATCGAGACCGTCCAGTACCCCGAGGAGAAGGTGAAGTACCCGGAGCGGTTCCGCGGTCTGCATCGCCTCACCCTGCGCGATGACGGTGCGGTTCGTTGTGTCGCGTGCATGTGCTGCCCGACCGTGTGCCCGGCCCACTGCATCACGATCATTCCTGCGGAGACCGACGACAAGGGCATCGAGAAGAAGCCCGCGGTGTTCGAGATCGACGAGCTGCGCTGCGTGGTCTGCGGCCTCTGCGTCGAGGCGTGCCCGTGTGACGCGATCCGGATGGACACCGGCGAGCACGCGAAGCCGGTCGAGGATCGCGCACGCGCGATCGAGACCAAGGAAACGATGATGGCGCGCGGCGTGCCGTCGATCGCGACGCAGGGCGGCGAAGGGCCGAACTGGCGCGCCGGCGGCCATGAAGTCACGCCCGACGACGTCAATCGCTGACGTCAATCGCTGACGTCAATCACCGACGTCACCCAGGGGCGCGAGCTCGTCAGCGTGCGAGCGCCGGGACGGCCCGCCGGACGAGCCGGATCCTCGCAACCACGGTGGTCGAGGTCGCGTTGATCTCGCCCGAGACCTGCGTGAATCGCTCGGAGCTGATCGTGTCGGCGAGCGTGCGGGTCGCGAGGGTGGGTTCGGGCCCGCTGGCGATCCGAGCGAGGGTTGTCGAGATCTGTGCCGCGGACTCGCGCACCTGCGTGCTGGTCGGGCGGCGGGCCGGATCGGTCGCGAGCATCTGCTCGATCAGCGTCATCACGACGGCCGGGATGTGATCTTGCGCCTCCGCGCGCGGCGTCATGGGCAGCTCGCCGGTCACGGCCTGGTAGGCGATCACGCCGAGTGCGTAGATGTCGGTCGCGGTCGTGATCGTCTCGTGCTGGAGCTGCTCGGGCGCGAGGTACGGGCGTCCGCGCGAGGTCAACCGGAACGGTCCCGGCGACATCGAGTCTTCGGTGCGAGCCTGACCCCAGTCGCCCACCATGAGCGGTGACGCCATCTCGACGTCCGGCATGACGATCGCGGACGGCACGAGGTTGGTGTGGACGAGGCCGACCCGGTGCGCGGTCTCGAGGATCGCAGCGACATCGTGAATCACCGTGACAACATCCTCGGCGGTGATCGGCCACTCGGAGATCACGGTGCCGAGCTTCGTGCCTGCGATCAGCTGGCTAGCGACCCACGAGCGGCCATCGGGGAGCGTGTCGCAAACAATCACGCGCGGGATGCCGGGATGATCGAGCGACTCGAGAATCTGCGCGGCGCGGATCAGCTCCATCGCGATCGAGCTCGTAGAGCCGTACGACGCGGGCAAGATCCGGATCATCACGCGGTACTGCAGCTTGGCGTGGCTCGCGACGTAGACGAGTCCGTGACCACGAGACGGCAGCCGCCCCTGGACGCGGAACGGGCCAATCCGGTCGCCCGGCGCGAGCTGGCCGAGCAAGAGGCCGCTGGTATCCGTCGCGATCCGCGGAGTGCGTTCCCTCATCGCGGCAGGGATGTGCAGCCGTCGTGCCGGCGCGTCAGGCCGCCAGGACGCGCGAGGTCACGGGCCTTGTCGTGCGACATAGATGGCCGGTAGACCCCACCGACATCTCGGTGCGTTCTGTTGACCAGAGCGCCGATCGCGATCGCTACGAGTCTGTCGGAACCATCCGGATCGCAACGATGAGGTCAGAGGGAGAAGCGATCGTCTCGGCGTTTTTTCGATTGACGGATCGGAGGACGATCCGTAGCGTAGTTCTTGAGCACCGACGGTCTGATGCGAGACCCGAGGCAACACTATCTCCTACAAATGCTATCCAGGGATCTGCCTCTGATCTGGGAGTGCACGCCCGCTCGTCGGGAAGCCCAAAGGATTACTGTGGAGCCCACCTACGCAAACGCGTAGGGGATGGAAAGCCTCACGGTCGGACGGTCGTGCTCATTTAGGGCGCAGCAGGCAACCACCTGCTGCGCCCAAACCTTTTTCGGCGACGTGAATCGATCCGATTCGACCGAATCGGTCGCTGATGGTCGTGTTGATCCTGTGCGTGCTGCTCGGAGTGGGTGGCGCGCTCGCGTACGTCAAGGCGACCGATTCGGACCAGAGCGCCGCGGGGGAGCAAGGAAGCGCGGAATCGGAGTCGGTTGCGGGCTCGGGGTCGGTGACGGGATCGGGATCGGGGTCGGAATCGGGATCGGCGACGGCCTCGGGATCGGCGACGGCCTCGGAATCGGGCTCGGGCTCGGGCTCGGGCTCGGGCTCGGGCTCGGGCTCGGGCTCGGACTCGGGCTCGGGCTCGGGCTCGGATTGGGGATCGGCGACTGCGTCGGGATCGGGTGCGGGCTCGGGATCGGGATCGGGATCGGCGACGGGCCCGAGACCGGTGACGAGCGCCGGCGGCAAGCCGCCCAAGGGCGGTGGCAAGCCGCCCAAGGGCGGTGGCAAGCCGCCGAAGGGCACCGGCACCGGCACCGGCACCGGCACCGGCTCGGCCGACCCGGGGCCAAGGCTCGTCTACCGTGAAGCCGAAGTGCGACGTGTACAACTCCGTCCGCGAAGGCTGCTGACGCGGTCTAACCCCAGGGATCGCTTGTGTTGACCTCGTAGGCGTAGGCGTAGGCG
>JACCQV010000463.1 GCA_013813945.1 Deltaproteobacteria bacterium
GTTCGCCATGGCCGCCCGGCGAGGAAACTGCCGGGCCGAACGAGTCTAGCCCTGATCTTTCGGGCGCCAGCCAGCATGGCCGGCAAAATCACCTTCAGCTGATTTCTACAGCCTGGGTTAATCCGGACCGCCTCGACGGCGGGGCCTCAAGCCGTGCTCGTCCTCGTGCACGTGCACGTGCACGTGCACGTTGACCGGTGACGTCCGCGGATCCGCGGGTCCGCGCTGGTCCTGTGCAAACCGGGTACATGGGTGGCACTTCAGACCGGGCACATGGGTGGCACCTGCTAAGGCGTGGCGCGGGAGGGCCGCCGTGCCTTGGAAATCGAGCACACCTGTGGATCTTCGGACGGAGTTCATGAATCGAGTGATGCGTGGCGAGACCGCCGCGCAGCTATGCCGCGCGAGTACGGCATCTCTCGGAAGACCGGCGACAAGTTCAAGCAGCGGTTGGTCCACCGCGTTCGTCAGTCCGCTCACGCCCCAGGCGATGGTTCCCGGAACGGATGAGATCCCGTTGGATCGAGTCAGGGCAGTACGGTCGCCAGATCGTGTACGTGGACGTGCACGTGGCACGTGGCACGTGCACGACCTCTAGAACCGCGCCTGGAGCGTGGCGTTGATGCCGAGCTGGTTGAACTCGCCAAACTTGTACTGGAACTGGCAGGTGTCCGGGTCGTCGCACACGCGCTCGTAGGTGCTCTGGTTGCCGTCGTAGCTGTAGAAGATCTCGAGCACGGTCGAAAAGATCTTTCCGAAGTCGATCTTGCCGGTCGCCTTGACCGCGAGCTGCGGGACGGCCTCCTCGTCCGCCGGAAGGATCGTGATCAGCGTGTCGATGTTGTTGTTGCGGATGACCGCCGTCGACTTACCGGTCGTGGTCGCGCCCGGGATGCCCTTGTCCGTCGACAGGGTCGCCGGCTTCTCGACACCGGCAATGAGGCCAATGGTCAGCCAGTCGCCCCAGTTCCGATCGATGCCGACCGCCGCGAACAGGTTGGGCTTGATGTCGTAGCCCTTCGGAAAGTCCGAGTACGGCGGCAGGCCCGGCTGGCTGTGCAGGATGAACGCGAGGTTGCGCGCGCTGAGGTCGAGCCGCAGGCGGATCCGATCGATCTTCACGCGGACGTTGACGTCGCCGGCGTAGCCCTTCTGGATCGTCGTCGTCCCCGTCTTCTCGGGGTGCTTGAGGGTCTGCCCCATCGCCGTGAGCTCGCCAGAGGCCTGCCACGCGACACCGCCGGGGTACTTCTCCTGGCTGAACAGCTGGGAGACCTGCTCGTTGTTGAACTTGTAGAGCCGGTAGTCGACCGAGGACCGGAGCGGCATGCCCTTGTGGATCGAGAGCTGGGCGGACGCACCGAACAGCTGGACCTTCTCGGCCTGGACGTCCTGGAGCTCGTTGTAGCCACGGTCGAAGTACCCGCCGTTGATCTCGAACCGCATGTTCGGGATCGGATCGATGCCGAAGCCGGCGAGGCCGGCGAGCGCTGATTTCTGCTCGCCGTCATTGGGGTCGACGATCACGCCGCTCTTGGCGCCGACGAACGCATAGAACCCGTTGCCGTCGTACTGGAGCTTGAAGCCCGGGGTCGAGGACCGCGCGCGCTTGTACTCGGGGTTTCCACCCCACGACAGGCGGTAGCTGTAGCCGAGGCGGAAGCGGTCGGCGGACACCGGGAACGCCGTGAAGCTGATCCGGGTCGGGTCCTTGTGCGTCGGATCCCTCCAGTTCGAGACGGTCATGTACGTGCCCGCATCGGACAGCGAGATGACATTCTCGGAGAGCTCGTTGATGCGGAGGACGAAGGCGCCCTCGGCCTGGAGGTGGCCCTTCGAGTAGCTGCGATACATCGTCGCGTGCGACATCGTCTCGAAGCCCGAGAACCGGGTGTCGTAGTTATCGAAGAACAGGACGCCCAGCGAGTTCGGCGTTCCGAACCGCCAGCCCGGCACGCTCGGAATGGTCTCGCCCGGCTTGGCCAGGATGTTCTCGTTCGTGATCGTGAACGCGAGCCGCGTGTCCATGAAGCCGCTCGCACCGGTCAGGTCGCCGGACTTCTCGCCGGACGCCGCGGTCTCCTTGTCGATCGCTTCCTTCGCGGCCTTGTCGGCGGCTTCCTGCGCAGCGCGCTCCGTGAGCACCCGCGCGACCTCGCGGTCGACGATCTCGCGGATCCGGGCCTCGTCCATCACCACTGGATCGGCGGGCTGGCCTTCGACAGGCGTCCCCGCGCCCGGCTGAGCACCGGCGACCACGGGAACCAACGCCACCGCCGCGAACAGGAGTCTGGTCAGGTTCGTCACGAAGCCTCTTCCTACTACAAGGTCACGTCGCTCGCGCCACGTGGGTAGATGATCCACACGTTGAACGAGCCGATACTCACCGGGCGCACGATCCCGACCAACCGCGGCAACACACGACCCACGAGGGTCTTTGGATCCGTCGTGAAGTCCGTCCCCTGGGTGATCACGCTGATCACCCTGTTGCCGTTGCAGATCGCCGGGGTTGCGACGCCGCTGGGGTCGACCTTCCACTGCTTGTACGTGTCGTACTCCTCGTCCGTCGGGCAGACCCTCGCGCCGATGATCTCGATCGCGCCGGCCTCGTTGCGCTCGAAATTGATCCGACCCGCCGGGTCACTGAGCGGCTCGAACCAGGTCATGGCGAACCGCACCGGCGCGGGCACGCGACCGAGGTTGATCGCCGGCGCCTCCGCGTCGGTCTCGGGCGCGTACGTGCGGGGGAACCCGACCTCGGTGAGGCCGTTGAACTCCGACAGCCCACCGTTGAACTTCGAGATCATGCGGCCGACCTCGAGGAGCCGCCCGAACTGATCGCGCGCTGCGGAGAACGTGAACACCATCACGTGGTCGTAGTGATCAGCGACGCACGGGGGCGTGCCGCTCGCATCGGCGCACTCGACGTCGCTGACCGTGTAGCCCTGCGAGAACACGCTCGTGACGACCAGGCGGCCGCGCGCGCCGTAGCGCGATGCGCTGACACTGATCTGCTTGTCCGTCAGCGGGGTCGTCGAGAGCGCATCGACATCCATCTCGTCACGTGGGGTCTGCAGATCGGCGATGAACGGGTCGCGGTACCACAGCGTGTCGGAGGTGCCCGTCACCTGACCGTACTCGTAGGCAGCGCCGAGCCCGGTGCCGTTGTCGAACCACAACGTCGTCGGGCCGAGGACGCTCGACGGCAACGTGATCGCACTGCCGTTCGCCTGGCCGTCGACCATCGGTATCGTCGTGAGCGGCATCTGATCGAGATCTGGCGTCAGCGTTCCGAGGAACTGCGCGTAGACCCGGATCGGATCCGCGAACGTCGTGTCGATGTCGCCATTCGCATCGACCGCGGTCAGGTTGACCGTCAGCGTGCGCTGGCTGTCGGGCAAGCGTTGATCGACCGTCCCCGTCGTCGTCGGCGCCAGGATCTCGACCCGGAGCGACTGGGTTCCGGTGATGGCGTCGTTCTCGGTGGAGCAACCCACCAGGGACAGCGCGAGCAGGAGGGACTTGTTCACTCGAACACCGGCCTGATCCGCCCATCGTGGGGCTCGATCGTATCGTTGAGGCACGAGATGGCTCCGTAGGACTCGGTGACGAGCGTCATGCTGTCATCGACCTGCGTCGTGCACGGGCTCCGGAGGTTGAGGAACACGCGCAGCGCGTCGCGCAGCGAGATGCCGGTGTCCTGCTTCGAGGTGTTGCGCTTGAGGACCTCGAACCCGGACCCGCCGCCCGCGATGTAGTCGTTGACGGCGACGCGATACAGACTGGTCGGCACGAGCGGCGCGCACTTGCTCAGGTTGATCGGGCCGTCGGGGTTGACCCGACCGAGGCCCGCATCGAACCGACAGTCGTCGCCGATCACGATGTTCTTGGCGCAGGCGCCGCGCTCGCCGTTGGGACCGCACACGCCGTTGCACACCATGTCGAACGCGATGCCCGAGACCTGCGCCTGCGTGCGGCAACCACGACCGGACGAGCGCCGCGCCACGAAGTCGAGCGTCTCCTGGACCTCGGCCCCGGACAGATACATGACGGTGATCGAGTTCTCGAACGGGAACACGTTGAACATCTGCTCGATCGTCAGCGGCCCACGCTCGAAGTCAGCCCGGATGCCGAGCGAGTTCGTGATCGCGAACTCGGCCTCGACGCCATCGGTCAGCTGCATCGAGCGCGCGACCATGTTGCCGAGCTGCGAGTCACCGCCGGTGTTGTCGGTCCGCGCGATCTTGACATCGGCCGACGCCTTGTCCATCTGGTCTTCCTTGGCGTTGACGTACGAGAACAC
>JACCQV010000464.1 GCA_013813945.1 Deltaproteobacteria bacterium
TATCCCCGGGCGCGGTGCCGGCGGTCCGGGCGCTCGCCGAGGCGGGCGCTCAGGTCGACGCGGGCCCCGACTGGATGCGGCTGACCGAGCGCCTCACCGCGTCGGCGACGCTCGTCCCGAAGCGCCCGAAGGGCCTCGACGGGATCCTCCGCGACTATCAGGCCGAGGGCTACGCGTGGCTGACGCGTGTGGCGGCGTGGGGCGCCGGTGCGTGCCTCGCCGATGACATGGGCCTCGGCAAGACCGTGCAGGCGATCGCCGTGCTGCTCGATCGCGCGAAGCAGGGCCCCGCGCTCGTCCTCGCGCCGACGTCGGTCACGTACAACTGGGTCGACGAGCTCTCGCGGTTTGCGCCGGGCCTGCGGCCGATCGTGCTCGCCGATGCTGCGGATCGAACCGCGTGCCTCGCGAAGCTGAAGCCGAACGATGTGCTGATCGCGAGCTACGGCCTGCTCGTTCGAGATGGTGCCGCGCTCGCGGCGTGCTCCTTCGCGACCCTGGTCGTCGACGAGGCGCAGGCACTGAAGAATCCGAACACCCTGCGCGCCAAGGCCGCGCGCCGGCTCGACGCGCAGTTCCGGATCGCTCTCTCCGGTACGCCGCTGGAGAATCACCTCGGCGAGCTGTGGAGTCTGTTCGCGATCGTGTTCCCCGGCCTGCTCGGGAGCTGGGAGCAGTTCCGCGAGCGGTTCGCGCTGCCGATCGAGCGGGGTCTCGACAAGGAGGCACGTGGAGCACTGTCACGCGTGCTGCGGCCATTCCTGTTGCGGCGTACCAAGGCCGAGGTCGCGCGCGAGCTGCCGTCGCGTACCGAGATTCAGGTGTCGGTCGCGCTGTCGAAGCCCGAGTGGCAGCTCTACGAAGACGCGCGGCTCGCGGCCGTCGCGGAGCTCGGCGTCCACGGCAAGAAGATCAAGAACGAGCAGCAGCGGTTCGCGGTCCTCGCCGCGCTGACGCGGCTCCGCTTGCTCGCCTCGCATCCGCGTCTGTACGACTCGGGCTCGACGATCGGATCCTCGAAGATGAAGCGGCTGCTCGAGCTCCTCGAGGAGCTGCAGACCGAGGGGCACCGCGCGCTGGTGTTCAGCCAGTTCACGTCGCACCTCGGGCTCGTCCGCGAGGAGCTCGATCGCGCCGGGTTCTCCTCGCTCTACCTCGACGGCTCGACACCTGCAGGTCACCGCCAGAAGCTGATCCAGCGGTTCCAGGCCGGGGAGGGCGACGTGTTCTTGATCTCGCTGAAGGCGGGTGGCACGGGGATCAACCTGACCGCCGCGGACTACGTGATCCACCTCGATCCATGGTGGAACCCTGCCGTCGAGGATCAGGCGACGGATCGCGCGCATCGCATCGGCCAGACCAAACCGGTGACCGTGTACCGGTTGATCACGCGCGGCACGATCGAGGAGCAGATCGTCGCGATGCACGGCGACAAGCGCGCGCTGGTCGCCGGAGTTCTGGAAGGCACGGACGTCGCTGCGCGGCTATCGACGCGCGATCTGCTCGACCTGCTCGAGGCCGGCGCACGCGCGCCCGACTCTACCGACGACGACGCCTAGCCGGCCGCTGCGCGAAATGCGGAGAGTACGCGCCACGCGCGGTCGGCCACCTCGGCGCGAGCTTCGCGGAAGCTGGGCTCGTCACGGAGGCGCGTGAACAACGGACAGTTGTCGAGCCACACGATGTCGATCAATCCGAACGCGCTCGCGGCGCTGATCGTGTCGATCGCGGTGGCGGGCTCCTCGATGATGAGCGCCATCTCCGCCATCCGTTGCAGCGAGACGAGCTGATTGCGGTGGGGACTGCTCGGCTTCACGAGGAGCTTGATGACGCGGTCCCATGCCTCGCGATCGAAGGGCTTTCCCTCGCGCCAGTTATTGAACGTGCGGACCATGTCCGTTCCCTCGTTTCCGGCACGCGGAATCAGGAGCTGTAGAGAACGCATCAGGCGAGGCATGTCGTTGCGCCAGATCGCGAGCCGAGCCAGAAACACGGCGCCGAGCTGTGCGACCGGCGGATCGGGATCGGCCAGCATGGCATCGACCCTGCGATCCGCGCTCGTCCAGTTGCCCTGAAGCGCGTCGATCCGCGCGAGATCGCCGGCGACCATCTGCACGCGGCCCGGGTCGAGGCCGAGTGCGGTCTCGTAGTGGTGCCGGCCCTCGATCACGGAGTCGACCTCCACGAGCAGCCGGCCGATGACCTCGTGGGTCTGCGAGGACATCGGTGAGCGCGCGAGGGCGAGACCGAGCTCGCCTGCGCTCTCCTCGAGAACTCCCTGGTTCAGCTTGAAGATCCCGGAGGCGAGGAACGCCTCGCCGTGACCGGTGGCGAGCGCGCGCTCGACCGCGTCCTTCGCGCGCGGGAGACTCTGCGGTTCGCCACGCCGGATCCAGGTCTGGACCGCGGCGAACGCGAGGGCACTGAGGATCTGTGGGGATCCAGGTGCGTACGCCGCCGCCTGCTCGAGCAGCTCGGTCGCGGCCTGGATGTGCTCGCCCCAGAACCGACGGAGCTCGGCGCGTGCACGCAGATAGAGGTCGACCGCCCGCTGATCGATCGGACCCGTGCCCGCGGCGGCGCGCGTCGATAGTGCCTGCGCGACGCCGGTCGCGATCTGATCACTCACCGTCAGCACTTCGGCCTCGGAGCAGTCGAGCCGGTGCGCCCAGATCTGGAATCCATCGGCGACGCTGATCAGTCGCGCGGACAGCCGAAGTCCCGTGGGTGTCCTGCGCAGCGACCCTGAGATGACGTGATCGACACCGAGCTCGCGACCGAGCGTTCGCGGATCCTGCTCGAGACCGCGCGCGAGTCCGGCGGGGCGCACCCGCAGGCTCGCGGTGCTCGACAGCGTGTCGACCAGGTCCTCGAG
>JACCQV010000475.1 GCA_013813945.1 Deltaproteobacteria bacterium
GTATCGACCTCCGCCACGCGCGTCGCGACATCGAACAGGCGCGCTTCCCCCAGCACGCTGAGGCTGCCGTCGGGGTTGCGCTGCAAGAGGCGCACGGGACCGCCCGGGAGTCCGTCGCTCGATGCTCGCTTGCGCATGATCTCGAAGCTCTCGGTCACTCGCGTGGGTGCTGACTTCTCGATGCCGAGGCTCGAATCCCGGATCGGGGCAGAGCCGCCTTGATCGAGCTTGGTCCCGATCGGATCGAACACGAGCACGGAGCGCATCGGCCGCGGCGGCTCGCCCGGCAGCAGCTCGACCCGAGTCTCGCCGGCGCCGAGCTCGACCTGACCGACCAGGCGTGGAGTCGCGATCGGCGTCGTGCTGCTGGTCGTTCCGGTCAGCGAGCTACCGAGCTGCTCGGCGATCCGGCCGCGCCAGGGACCGAGCTCCGCATCGACGACGTACGCGCGCGCCTTCAGCACGATGCCGGTCGTGTTGCGGATCGCGATCGCGCCGCGCAGAGTCACGTGGTCGCGTGCGGCGGTCGTGGTCATCGTGTAGGCCGCGTCCCACTCGATCCGATCGGTGACGTACGCAACGTGGACGGCGAACTTGCCGGCGTTCGGTGCACCGACCACGAAGGTCAGCTCGGTCGGTCCCGCCTCTCCAGCGGGTTCTTCCTCGGCGGCGGCGGGCCTCGCGGAAGCTCCGCGCAACTCCGAGATCGTCAGCTCGCCGCGATCGAGCACCACGACGTCCTCGACTCCCACACCCTCGGCGATCCGGACCTTGACCGTCGCGCGATCCGCGGCCGGCACCTCGAGCTCGATCCGCTGCTTGATCACGGCGCGATCGCGATACAGCGTGACCTCGTCGCCGACGTGAGTCCGCGTCGGCGCTGCGGCGCGCGGCCCGCAACCCGGCGATCCCGAGCCGAGCAGGCCAACGACGAGCAGCAGCGCCAACCGGCTCACCATGTGTAGACGACGGAGTACGTCACCGTCTTCTTGCCATGGGCGGGGACCTTCGCGCGGTACTCGAGCGTCTGTGCTCCGGAGCGACCACTCTTGCTGTCCTCTGCCTCGAGCCGCCAGACCGGCCAGCGCCAGGCGAACTCGCGGACGACAACCTCCGCGGTGCGCCTGGAGTTGTTCTGGATCTTGACCTCGATCTTCTCGACGACGGTGTGCGCGCGCTCGTCGTAGGTGCACGCCACAGCTTTGCGCTCACCGACGATGTCGGCATCCGGCACGAGGCGGATCCGCGCGAGCCCTGCGCTCGAACGCAGCTGATCTTCGCTGACGACCTCGAGTCGATCGCCCTTGCGGCGAAACGTCCGGACTCGACCCTCCGGCAAGGCATCCTTGGTCGCGACCTCCAGCTCGACGGCCAGCTCGGCGCGGCCGGTGCCCATGCCGACGCCATTGAACTGATTGCAGTCCGTGTTCGGGTAGGCCTGGAATCCGGGTGACGGGTCGGGCATCGCCTCGTAGGTGATGACCGGGCGTGACTTCGCCTTCTGCTTGGCCGGGAGCAGCTCGACCTGCACCGACTGCCCCGCTCCGAGGCGGACCGGCGTGGCGATCGGGTAGCGGACGGGAACCGCCGCGGCAGATGCGGTGCGCGTCGGCCCACCGTAGGGATTGAAGGTCAGAGACAGGGGCCCGGCGTTGCCGCCGCTGACGAGGGTGAGCTCGGCATTGTCGAAGGTCGCGCCCGTTGCGTTCCGGACCGTCGCCCACGCGGAGAAGTCCATCGACGTCCCTGCCTCGTCGAGCACGGCGAGATAGTCCGCCGTCCATGACATGCCGTCGGCGCGGTAGGTCAGCTCGACGTCGTGCTTGCCTGGCTTCTTCGAAGCGATCCGCCAGACCAGGCTCGGCTTGTCGACACCGGTTCCCGGCGGCAAGCGCACGTCCTGAACGTAGCCGTCCCGACGCATGACCTGGAGCCGGCGCTGATCGCCGGTGCCGACCTCGAGCACGAGCGCCTGCTCGTCGATCGAGCGCAAGATGCCGCTGACCTCACCCTTGGAGGTCACGACAGTGATCGAATCGCCGACGTGGCGATGCATGATCTCCGTCGGAGTCGTGGCCGCAGCGACGAAGCGCTGCTCGGTGATCGTGCTCGCCGGATCCGTCAGATCTCGTAGCTGGATCGAAGCCGGATCGAGGGTCGCGGCCACTCCGGCGAGCCGCACCTCGTTGCCGCCCACGGTGATCTCGCGGTGCTCCGTGATCATCGCACCGGTCGTCGGTGCGTAGCCTCCGTAGGTGAGTCCCCCGTACGAGGCAGTTCCTGGGGAAGACGCCCAGACGGTGACCTTGGTGCGGCCCCTGCGGTCGGCGCCTGCCGTCGGCGCGAAGGCCAGCGCGGCGCAGAGCCAGGAGAGCCGTCGCACGCTCGCACCCATTGTTGGAGCATACGATGGCACCCCGGGCGGCGCGGTTCCATCCTTGTGTATAGTGCGGGCGTGGCGGTTGCGACCTATCCGGGCACGGTGTCGCCGTTGCGGGGGCTGGATCCATTCGGCGAGGCCGAGCGGGATGTCTGGCACGGCCGCGAAACCGAGCGCGATGAGATCGCGAAGATGGTCACCTCCGACGGGTTCCGCGCGGGGCTGGTCTACGGCGAGCCCGGCGTTGGCAAGACCTCGCTGGTCCGCGCGGGTCTGATCCCGTACCTGCGCGATCACGGGATAGTCGCCCTCGCGTGCGAGGACCTGACGGCACCGGCTGCAAGCTTCGCGGCGGGACTGTCGGCGTTCGGGATCCAACCGAACGCAGGTGAGCTGCCGGCGATGTTCGCGACGCGCGCGGTGACCAACGCCGTCGCCGGGCAGCAGTTCGTCTTCGTCGTCGACGACATCGATATCCTGTGCGCCGACGAGCGCGCGGTCGCCGAGCTCTCGGATCTGTTCTCGCGCGTGGTCAGCCGATCCGGTGGCCGCGCCCGATTCTTGTTCGTGTGCGCGAGCGAGCGCCAGCACGTGCTCGGCACTCTCGAGCGGCGGACCGGATCGTTATTCCCGCCGTCCAATCGCTACGAGCTGACCCGGATCCCGGTCGGAGCTGCGAGCGCGATCTTCGATCGGATGCTGTCACTCTCGGGTGTCGCGGCCGACCCGGCGCTCGCCGATGCAGTGATCCAGGGCATCTCACGCGGACAGCCGCTGCTCGCTGCGGACCTCCAGATTGCCGGAATGGCGATGCGTGACCTCAGGGCCACGTCGCTGTCGGCGCTCGCCAAGCTCGGCGGTCCGAACGAGCTCGAGTCAAAGTGGCTTCATGAAGCCTGCAAGGCAACGGGCAACGAACGGTCGGGCCTCCGGCTGTGCGCCGAGCTCGCGGCATCGGGGACCAGCCCGCGTACGGGAGATTCGATCATCCGTCGGATCAACCTCGATCCGGCGTACGCGCAGCAGGCCTTCCTCGTTCTCGAACAGCGGGGCGTGATCAGTCGCGCCGATGCAGCGGGCGCGAGCTGGATGCTGCGTCACGAGGTGCTGACCACACGCGTTCGCGAGCTCACGGCGCCCGCTCGTGCGGCGGCGCAGCGGGGGTTCGATCTGCTGGGCAGCAAGACCCAGAACAAGCAGCGGCTCAACCTGCGCGAGATGCGCGCGCTGCGCACCGAGGGCATCGCGGCGGTCACGCCCGAGGAGCAGGCGGTCCTCGAACGGTCCAAGCGCTACTACATGATCCTCGCTGCTGCGGTGGCCGCGGCGCCGATCATCCTGATGATCATCTTCTGGTTCGCGATGCGCGGACGCGTCTACTTTGATCTCGAGCCCCACGCGGGTGGTGATCGGATCGTCGTGCGCGGCGGACGCGCGGGGCTGTCGAGCTTCCACTGGCTCCCCGGCGGGTTCGGTGACGAGGTCGCCGATACCGGCCTGACCCGTCCCATGGCCGCGGCCGAGGCGTGGAAGAAGATCGATGGTCACGACATCGGTGCGAGCAAGGATGATTGGGATGCGATGCTCGCCTCGTTGATGGGGCCGCAGCTCGCGGGTCTGATCGAGTACGCGACGACCGGCAACGAGGCGTCGCTCGAGACGTTGAAGAAGGCGGCGAAGGACCCCGATGACATCGCGGAGCTGTTGACCGCGCTGCGCCCGATCGCACGCGGCACTGCATCCGAGGTCGCGCTCGTCGAGGCCGGGCTCAAGACGCCATCGCCCGCGGTGCAGCGCGCTGCGGTCGCGACCGCGGGCGATGCCGCACGCCGCCGCAGCGACATCTATCAGGACACGCTGACCGCGGCGCTCGTCTCGTCGGATCCCGAGCTCCGCGCGATCGCATTCACGGCCGTACGCAGCCTCGGCGATCGCGGACGCACCCTGTTCTCGAAGGCGCTCGAGTCGAACCCCGATCCGGAGATCGCGCGCAAGCTGCAGGTCGAGGTCGCGACGGGCGTGCTCGACAGCACCGAGTCGACATCGATCACCCCGGCGATCGCGGCTCTCTCCGATCCCGATGCCTCCGATGTGATCAAGAAGCGCGCGAAGGCGCAGATCAGGCTCGGCCTCGCGAAGAATGTCGAGGCCGCCGCGACGGAGCTGACCGCCCTGGTCGGGAATGATCGCGCACCGGCGGATCCGCGGATCTATGCGATCGGCCTGTTGCGCGACCTCGATCCGATGCCGAAGATTGCCGGGCTCATCGAGGCATCTCGCACGGCGTACGGATCGAAGTCCCCGAACATCAAGGCGGCGGCGCTACCGCTCTACGCCAAGGCCGATCCGGTGAATGCCGGTGGCGAGCTGACGACCATGCGCGAGGACAAGAAGCTGCCGACCGCGATGCGCGTCGCCGCGGCGCTCGGCTGGGGCGAGGTGGTCTCCGCCAACAAGGCGGCGGCCGAGCTGGCGCTCGACGGGTACCTCAAGGACGAGGAGCAAGAGGTTCGCGCCGCTGCTGCAACCGCAGCGGGCAAGGCGGGGCGCACGTATCAGGAGCGCCTCCTCAAGATGGTCAAGAACGAGAACTACCCGGTGC
>JACCQV010000477.1 GCA_013813945.1 Deltaproteobacteria bacterium
GTATGTAGCGGCCGTGGGGATCAGCCTGTCGGTCAACCTGAACAAGGTCGCGCTGCTCCGAAATTCGCGGGGCGCGACCAATCCTTCGCCGAAGATCGCAGGGCAGACCTGCCTCGATAACGGTGCGTACGGTCTGACGCTGCACTGGCGCGCCGACAATCGTCACACGCGCGTCGACGACGTTCGCGCGCTTCGGGCGCTGTGTGATCAGCGAGGTGCCGAGTTCAACCTCGAAGGCGATGATCGCGAGGAGCTGATCTCACTCGCGATCGAGCTCTCGGTGACCCAGTTCACGCTCGTGCCGGTCCGCCCGGGCGAGGTGACGAGCGATCACGGCTGGGAGGTCCCGCGCCAGCACGATCTGATCGCGCCGATCATGGAGCGCTTGAAGGCCAAGCGGATCCGGACCGCGATCTTCATGGACTGTGTTCCCGCGGCAATGGCGCCAGCGGCCGCGACGGGCGTGGATCGCGTGGAGCTGTACACGGAACCGTACGCGTCGTCGTTCGGCACACCGCAGTTCAAGGTCGAGCTCGAGCGGGTCAAGCAGACGGCACAGGCGGCGGTCGCAGCGGGAATGAAGGTCAACGCCGGCCACGATCTCAACTTGCGCAACACGCCGCTGCTCGCGCGCGGTGTCCCCGAGATCGTCGAAGCATCGATCGGTCACGCACTGATCGCCGACGCGCTCTACATCGGTCTCGCAGAGTCAGTCCGGCGCTACGTGCGTGTGTGCAACGGCGAGGCAGTCGATGCACCTGTCACGCACTAGCGATCGACCCGCGAGCCCTCCGGCCAGGGCCCGTCGCGCACCGGTGAATCGCAGAGCCATCCTCCTGCTGCTTCTCGCCGGGTGCCCGGGACCGCGGGCTCCGAGCGCGCCGAAGTGCCCGCTCGACCGGACCTGGATGATCGCGGCGCAGGAGGACGTCGAGGCCCTGGCCGGGTGCACCACCGCGAGCGGCGTCACCATCCGCAGTGGTGCGACCATCTCGCTCGGCCCGTTGCGGGCGCTCGAGACGATCACCGGTGATCTCGTCATCGGACCTACCGTCGGGATGGAGGAGCTGTCGCTGCTGGAGCTCCGTGAGGTAGGGGGTACTGTGCAGGTCGTCAGCAATGGCTCTCTTCGCGGCATGTTCCTGCCGCGGCTCGAGCGGGCAGGCCGGGTCTCTGTCGAGGGGAATGCGGCCCTGACGACCATTTCGCTGCCCCGGCTGCAGACCGTGGCCAGCTCGCTGGTGATCACCGAGGATGCGAGCCTCGAGCTACTCGACCTGTCGGCGCTCGTCACGGTCGGCAAGGACCTCGTGATCACAGGAAATCACAAGCTCTCCCTGATCGAGGCCGACAAGCTGACGACCGTGCTCGAGGTCCGGGTCGAGGACAACCGGAGCCTCCCCGAGGAGCAAGCACACGCCCTCCGCGCAAAGACACCTGCGCCCTGACCAGGTATCCTCGCGGCATGTCTCGTGATGTCCTCGAGCTCGCGACCTCCCTCGGCTTCCTCGACGAGCTCTACGAGCGTTACCAGCAGCAACCATCCGAGATCGACGCGAGCTGGCACGACCTCCTCGACACGGCGGGCATCAACGGCCACGCGACGAACGGGCAGACCACGACTGGCAACGGCCATGCGGCTACCAGCCCGGCGACCGCCTCGGCGGTGACCCGGTCCAGCCTCCCATCGTACGGGCGCCCCGCGGAGCACATGCAGCCGACCGCCACGCAGGGGATGGCCTCGGCGTGGCCCCTCGTCAACGCGTTCCGCAGCCGCGGCCACTTCGCCGCCAAGCTCGATCCCCTCGGACTGCTCGAGACCGCACCGATCGACGAGCTCGAGCCGGGCACCTGGGGATTCTCCGATCGCGATCTCGGTCGCGTGATCGAACCGACCGGGATCCACGGTATGCCGCGCGCGACCGTCGGTGAGATCCTCGTCCACCTGCGTCGGATCTACGCCGATTCGGTGGGCCTCGAGTTCATGCACATCTCGTCGGCGACGCGCCGATCGTGGCTCGCGGAGCGGATGGAGACGCAGCTCGAGCGCCAGCCGACGGTCGCGGAACGCACGCACATCCTGCAGCTCCTGATCAACGCCGAGCAGTTCGAACGGTTCTGCCACACGAAGTACCCCGGCACGAAGCGGTTCAGCCTCGAGGGTTCGGAGAGTCTGATCCCGATGCTCGACCTCGTGCTCACGCAGGGCGCGCGGTTCGGTGCCATCGAGGCGGTGCTCGGCATGGCGCATCGCGGTCGCTTGACGACGATCGAGTCGATTCTCCAGAGGCCCGCGCGCGATCTGTTCGGCCACTTCGAGGATGTCGAGCCCGAGAAGGCCATGGGCGGCGGCGACGTGAAGTATCACCTCGGGTTCTCGACGGACCGCAATGATCCGAACGGGCATGCGATGCACGTCTCGCTCGCGTTCAACCCGAGCCACCTCGAGGCCGTCGATCCGGTCGTGGTGGGTCGCGTTCGCGCGAAGCAGATCCGCCACAGTGATTACGAGCACCGTCGCGTGATGGGCGTCCTCGTCCATGGTGATGCCGCGTTCGCAGGGCAGGGGCTCGTCGCGGAGACGCTCCAGCTCTCGAGCCTCCCCGGTTATCGCACCGGTGGAACGGTTCACCTGATCGTGAACAACCAGGTCGGCTTCACGGCGTCTCCGGCGGAGCAGCGCTCGACTCCGTACTGCACCGACATCGCGAAGATGCTCGAGTGTCCGATCTGGCACGTCAACGGCGAGGACCTCGATGCGCTCTCGCGCGTGATCGAGATCGCGTGCGAGTACCGCGCGCAGTTCGCGTCCGATGTCGTGATCGACATGTACTGCTACCGCAAGTACGGTCACAACGAGAACGACGAGCCGAGCTTTACCCAGCCGCTGATGTACGAGCGGATCAAGCAGAAGGTCTCGCCAGTCGAGCTGTACAGCAAGCGCCTCGTCGACGACGGCGTCGTGACCGCCGAGGACGTCGTCGCGATGACGCAGCAGCGGGTCGCACAGCTCGAGGTCGAGCTCGAAGCTGCGAAGGCTGCGAAGCAGCGTCCCGTCGCACCGTCGATGACGGCCATGTGGCACGGGTATCGCGGTGGGCAGACCGAGCAGCCCGTCGATGCCGACACCAAGGTCCCACGCGCGCTGCTCGAGCACATCGCCGGCTCGATGACCGAGAAGCCCGACGACTTCACGCCGCACCCCAAGATCGAGCGCCTGTTCGCGCAGCGCGCCCAGATGGGCCGCGGTGAGCGCCCGCTCGACTGGGGAATGGCAGAGCTCCTCGCGTATGGCTCGCTGCTCTATCAGGGCATCAACGTCCGGCTCAGCGGTCAGGACTGTTCGCGCGGCACGTTCAGTCACCGCCACGCGATCGTGACGGACATCAAGACCGGGCGCGAGCACCTCGTGCTCGGCGGGCTGCAGCCGGATCAGGGTCAGTGTCGGATCTACGACTCGCCGCTGTCCGAAGCAGGCGTGCTCGGCTTCGAGTTCGGCTACTCCCTGGACTACCCCGATGCGCTCGTCATGTGGGAGGCGCAGTTCGGCGACTTCGTGAACGGCGCGCAGGTGATCATCGATCAGTTCATCACCTCGTCCGAGGACAAGTGGAAGCGGCTGTCGGGGCTCGTCCTCCTCTTGCCGCACGGCTACGAAGGGCAGGGACCCGAGCACTCGAGTGCTCGGCTCGAGCGCTTCCTCGAAGCATGCGGTGAACAGAACATCCAGGTCGCGCAGCCGACGACCCCCGCGCAGATGTTTCACCTTCTCCGCGAGCAGGTGCTGCGGAACATGCGCAAGCCGCTCATCATCATGACGCCGAAGAGCTTGCTGCGACTTCCTGCGGCGACGTCTCCGCTCGACGAGCTGGCGACCGGCAAGTTCCATCGCGTGCTCCACGATCACGACGCCGACCCCGAGCACGTCACGCGGCTCCTCCTGTGCTCCGGCAAGATCTACTACGAGCTCGCTGACGAACGGGCTCGTCGCTCGGATCCCTCGGTCGCGATCGTTCGCCTGGAGAAGCTGTATCCGTGGTGGCCACAGCTGGTCGCGGCTGCAACGATCGACAAGTACCCCAAGCTCCAGGAGCTGTTCTGGGTCCAGGACGAGCCGTGCAACATGGGCGCGGGTAACTTCGTCACGCCCCGCGTGCAGCGCCTGATCGAGGGCAGGAAGCTGCGCTACGAGTTCATTGCGCGCGCCGAGAGTGCAAGCCCAGCGACCGGCTCGCACAAGGCCCACGTCCTCGAACAGCAGCAGATCCTCACCCAGGCATTCGACGCCCGGTGATGGGCCGCGCGGCACTGTTCGTCGTCGCGCTGACCGGGTGCGATTGGGTGATCGGTCTCGAGACCCGGGATGCCGAGATCGACGCACCGATCATCGATGCGGCGCCGCCGGATGTGCCGCGGGTCTGCTCGTTCGGGTCGCCCGGCGTTCCGAGCTCGGTCGGGTCCACGCTGGCGTCCATCACCGCGGGCGACCTCGTGGGCGACGCCGCGATCGATCTTGCGGTCGTCAACACGACGCAGGCAACCATCACCGTGCTCGAAGGAAACGGCGATGGGACGTTCACGCTCAAGCACGACTTCGGCACAGGCAGCGCGGGCACGAAGGGAATCGCCGCGCTCGAGCTCAACGGCGATAACGATCTGGACCTCGTCGCGGCGAACTCGAGCTCCACCACCCTGAGTGTGCTGCTCGGAATCGCAACCGGGTTTCAGAGCGCCACGCTTGTCGGTGCTGGGACGTCACCTTCGGCAATCGCGGTGGGAGACCTCGACAGCACGGCGCCGCTCGACCTTGCAGTCGCCAACGAGAACAATCTCATCACGGTCCACATCGCGATGACCGGCGGTGCGTTCAACTCGTTCACGATGCTGAGCACGCCGGGGACGCCGCGGGCCGTGGCAATCGCTGATGTGGACGGCGACGGCGACGGCGACGTGATCGGCGCGAGTCTCGATGGCACAGCCCGGTTGTTCATCAACAACGGGTCGGGAACGTTCGGCCTCCCGCCCGCGGTACTCACGGTGGGGGCCAACACGCGAGCGGTCGTCGCGGGCGCCTTCGGCCCGGAGCCTGGCCTCGACCTCGCGTTCGTCAGCCAGTATCTGGCGGAGGTCCACGTTTTCGCGAATACCGGGACCGGTGGGTTTTCGATGCCGGCCGACAAGTACAAGGTCGGCTCGGCTCCCCTCGCGATGGTGGCAGTGGATGTGACGATGGACGGGATCCCGGATCTCGTCACCGCAAACGCTGGAGGTGGCACCCTGACGATCCTCGAGGGCGCTGCGGATGGCAGCTTCCCGAAACGGACCGACATTCCGGCGGGAAACACGCCCAGCGGCCTGGTCAGCGCCGATCTGAACGGCGATGGGATCCCGGATCTCGCAGTTGCGAACGGTGTGGCGGGGACCGTGACCGTGCTGCTCAATGGCTGCACGCCCTGAGCGCAAGACGTCCGTCACGGGGTGAGGCGACGGCCCGATCCGCGGTAGCATGCGCGCATGGCTGATCTGGTCGTGCCGCAGCTGGGTGAATCGATCTCGGAAGCGGTGATTGCGCGCTGGCTCAAGCAGGTCGGTGAGGCCGTCGCGGTCGACGAGCCGATCGCCGAGCTCGAGACCGACAAGATCACTGTTCAGCTCCCATCGCCGGTCGCCGGTTCGCTCACCGAGCAACGGGCGCAGGTCGGCGCGACGGTCAAGGTCGGAGAGGTGATCGGGGCTGTCGCTGCGGGTGCCGCCGGTACCAGTCCCGCACCTGCCATGGCCGAGGGGGCGAAGCCGGCGGCTGCACCTGCGAAGGCCGCCGCACCCGCACCCGCACCCGCGATCGGCAGAGTTCCAACCAAGCCCATCGAACCGCCGAATCAGCCCACAGGGCGCCAGCCCGTCGTGGGTGCGGTGCCGGTACCGCAGAAGCACCAGCAGGCCGGCGGCAACGGTCAGTCGCTGGACAAGGATGCATTGCTCAAGCTGACCCCGTCGGAGCGGGCGCGTGCTCGCGAGGTTGGATCGATTCCAAAGGCCGCATCGAGCGCACCTGCCGCGGCGAGCGGTCCCGACGAAGCCGCACGACTCTCGCGTGTCGATCCGCGCGACGAGGTCCTGCCGATGTCACCGCTGCGCAAGCGCGTCGCCGAGCGTCTCGTCCAGGCTCAGCATGAGAGCGCCTCGCTGACGACCTTCAACGAGGTCGACATGACGGCGGTGATGGAGTTGCGCGCGAAGTACAAGGACGGCTTCGAGAAGACGCACGGCGTGAAGCTCGGCTTCATGTCGTTCTTCGTCAAGGCATGCGTTCATGCGTGCAAGGCGTTCCCCGGACTCAACGCCGAGGTGATCGGCGGGAACATCGTCTACAAGAAGCACTACGATTTCGGCATCGCCGTCCAGGCGCCCAAGGGCCTCGTGGTCCCGGTGCTTCGCGATGTCGATCAGCTCTCGTTCGCCGGGATCGAGCAGGGCATTCTCGCGCTCGCGGATCGCGCTCGCAACGGCAAGCTCGGGCTCGATGATCTCAGCGGTGGGACGTTCAGCGTCTCCAACGGCGGCATCTATGGCTCGATGATGTCGACGCCGCTGCTCAACTATCCGCAGACCGGCATTCTCGGGATGCACAACATCGTCAAGCGCGCGGTCGTGATCGGCGACGAGATCAAGGTTCGCCCGATGATGTACGTCGCTCTCTCGTACGACCACCGGGTCGTCGATGGTCGCGAGGGTGTGTCGTTCCTCGTCGCCGTCAAGGAGCGGCTCGAGGCGCCCGAGCGCATGCTCGTCGACGTCTAGGGACGCTCCCGACTTGCGCGATCTGTTTCGCCTACTAGCGCGAAATGCTTGGCGCCGTCGGGGACGCTCCCGACTTACGACATCTGTGCACGCAATGCGGCACGCCGCTCCACCAGGTTCCCACGAGCGTTGCTCGAT
>JACCQV010000490.1 GCA_013813945.1 Deltaproteobacteria bacterium
CATCAGGACCGCTCGCGTGACACCCAGGCGCGGATCGTCGACGCCGCGCGTCGGATGCTCGAGAAGGGGCAGTCGTTTCACGAGATCTCGGTCGCCGCGCTCGCACGCGAGGCCGATGCGTCGGTCGGTGCGTTCTACAACCGGTTCCGGGACAAGGATGCGCTGCTCCACGTGCTGCAGATCGAGCTGTGCCGCGAGGGGGAGGCGACCGCGGCGGCCGTGCTGGTTCCCGAGCGCTGGAAAGGCGTGCCGATCGAGCCACTGATCCGCGCGTTCGTCGGACTGGCGGTGGCGAGCTATCGCCAGCAGGCGGGGCTGCGCCGCGCGCTCCTGGTCGCGATGTGTAATGACAAGCAGTTCCGCGATCGCTCGGCCGCGCTGACGAAGCTGACCTGCGAGGGTTTGACCCAGGTGCTCGCGGCGCGCAGCCCGCGAACCAGGCGCAGCGAGATTCGCCTCGCGGTCGATGTCTGCCACCGGATGGTGTACGGCGTGCTCGATCAAGATCTCCTGTTCGCAGACGATCCCCCCACCGGACACGCGCTGACCGACAAGCAGCTCGCGGCCGAGCTGTGCGACGCATGTCTGGCCTATCTCGCGCCCCGCGCGCTGTAGCGCCCGCGCCCACCCACGGAGGCCTCACGCTTCTTCACTGGTAAATCGTCGGTGTTCCCGACTACGGTTGATCTGTGCCGAGAGGAAGAGTCCTGGTTGTCGACGATGACGACGACATCCGCGTTGCGACGCAGGATGTGATGGAGCGCCGAGGGTTCGAGGTCGTCGCGGTGTCGAGTGGCGCCGAGGCTCTCAGCTTCATGGCGCACGACACGCCGAGCGTCATGCTGCTCGATCTCGAGATGGACGACATGAACGGCTTCGAGGTGCTCGGTGCGATCCAGAACAATCCGCGCTATCGCGGCGTCAAGGTCGTGGTCGTGACCGGCTCGGGCAAGAAGCTGCCGCCGCACATCCGGGTGCTGCGCAAGCCGTTCAAGATCGACGCGCTCATCGAGCTGCTCGAAGGCAATTCGAACGCGCGCGCGTCCTAGCTGCTGCGCGTGCTGCGCGACGGCGTGGAGCCGGCGGCGCGCGGCCGCTGACTCGCGCTGATCGCGGTCTGGAGTAGCGCCATCGTCACCGGCTTGGTCAGGTGCAGATCGAAGCCGGCGTCGCGCGCGCGCTGCTGATCGTCGGGCTGGCCATACCCGGTCATCGCAACGAGGAACACCTCCTTGCGGCCGGCGGCGCGGATCCGGCTCGCGACCTGATAGCCGTCGAGGACCGGCAGACCGATGTCGATCAGCGCGAGCGTCGGGGGCTGGGCCAGGATCGTGGCGAGTCCAGTAGCGCCATCCTCGCAGCCGCGAACGACGCAGCCCTTGGTCTCGAGCAGGTCGACGGTCATCTCGAGCAGATCGGCGCCAGACGAGGACAAGCTCGTGGTCGTGCTCGTCGATCACGCGATCACGCGTTCTCGAGACTCTGAAGCTCACCCGTGAACCGCGGGACGCCGGTGAGCACACCGGTGAGCTCCTCGAGCGGTTCCCCACACTCAGTCCTCGGCCGTCGAGGAACAGCTCGCGGATCGTGTTCTCGTGCGGGCCGCTCCGCTTCTTCATCACGCTGATCGCCTTGCGGATCCGGCCGCCGGCCTCGAAGTAGCGCAGCAGCACCACCGTTAGGCATGCGTGATGATCGGCTAGTCGATCAGCCGATGGCTGGCGAGTGGTGCCGCCATGTCGTCGCACGCTTCAACGATTCTGCAGGGTTCGGATCTGAGGACACTGGCCTGGTCGTTGCTGATGCACTGCGTCCATGCGCTTTCTCCCGTTCGCGATTCTCGCCCTCGCTCCAGCCACGGTGATCTCGTGCGCCGCCGAGGACGACGCAGAAGACCTCGGCTCGGTCGCGGATGGAAAGACCGACGCGCCGGCGATCCAGGATCGCGCGATCACCGTCCCCAAGCGCTCGGCACCGAGCAAGCCCGGGGTTCGCAACTACGTCGTTCGGTCGACCGTGGCGTTCGAGGCGTCGATCAAGCAGGACACCGCGAACGAGGTCCGCATCATCATCACGAATGAAGACACCGGCGTGAAGTTCGAGAGCACGCGGACGACACTGCCGAAGGTCACCGCGACCGGTGATGGGACCGAATACGAATACAAGATCCGCGTCGAGAACTGGGGCACGACCACGCTGCGCGCCAAGCTCTCCGCGCTCGGCCAGCAAGCAGTCTCGCCCGCACTCCTCGCCGCCGCGCGCGCGAACCTCGATCGGATCGATCGCGAGATCGACAAGAGCCACCTCGACAACTACGGGCTCACCGGGTCACGAACCGACCAGTTCATGAGCGCGCTCGCGAAGGAGTACGAGCACCAGCATCCCGACCAGTACATCGCGCGCGTCAAGGCGCTCGCCTCGATGGTGTTCTTCGCGTTGCCCGACGTCGCGCCGCCCACCGATGGCGTCACGACTCCGTTTCACGGCCTCGACATGACCCAGTTCGGCACGCTGATGTCGATCGAGGATCAGGTCTTCAACCAGCTCGTTCAGAACAACGACAACGACACCAACGGCGTCCGTCCGTTCTCGGTGTGCGAGACCAAGTTCATCATCGAGAAGTACGTGCGCCCTGGCGTCGCGTTCCCCGGCTTCGATCCGTACAAGGCCGCGTACACGACCGCCGCTGCCTCCTGCACGCAGCGAGAAAAAGCCGAGTGGTACAACTTCCGCGGCCTCGGTGGCCTGCGTCCCAGCTGGGTCGAATCGAACCTCGCCGATCGGTTCCTGCGCCGGATGGCGAAGAACTGCAAGTCACCGACGTCCGCGTGGGCGGCCGAGTGCGCGACGTGGGAGACCGATCGCCTCGGCTATCGCCAGCTCCGTAACCGCCAGCTCGCGGCGCGTACGATGTTCTACGCGCCCGGCCAGGAGTCCTACCTGATCGATCCCGACAACGCGACGGTGCTCGTCGAGGACCGCAACGGCGACGGCGTCGGCGAGTTTCTGCGCCCGGGCCCTGTCACGCTCCTCAACGGCGACACCGGCACCCTGCAGGTCAACTCGACCGGCGAGTTCACCGGCAACCTCAAGTTCCAGCCGATGGGGGGCGCGCTGCGCACGATCACCCCCGCCCAGATCAAGGCCGAGGACGCCGTCGATCCGCGGTGGGACGTGCAGCTCCTCGACGATCCCGACATGGGCCTGATGTCCGTGTTCTCCGACGGCGGTACCTGCACCGGGCAGCTGCTGGATCCCGCGCAGTGCCCGTTGATGCGCCGGTTCTACTCGATGATCGATCGGCACGAGAACTTCTACCGGACCTACTCGGGGCTCTCGCCCGACTACTACGGCGTGTCGAGCCAGCCATCGCCGCTCGTCGCGTGCTCGATCACGCTGACGGCCGCGCACCACTGGGACACGGCGGGCACGCCATCGGGCGGCACTGCCGGCTTCATCTTCCTCATGCGGATCCCGTTCAAGGACATCCTCACCGGTAACGACCGCTCGGTCTCGACGATCATGCCGGGCCCGCAGACGACCTCGCTGCAGGACATCTACGCCGGGACGGCCGTGCTCGACATGTCCAAGGCGTGGCTCGACATCGCCAGCCTCTCGAACAACCTCTACCAGACCGAGCACGAGATCTCCGCGTTTGGAGCGGTTCGCGCCGAGCAGATCGAGGGCATCCTCGTCATCCGCAAGCCGGCCGCGGTGCCCTGATTGCCGATCCCAGCGGTCGGACCAATAGAGTTTCCTCATCAAATCATGACAAGGAAATCTCGCCTAAATGTCCGAAGCCGTCGTACCTAATGGGCAATGCAGTCGCAACCCGAGCTGGCGTCCCTGCGGGCCGAGCTTCGTCTCGGCGGAGTCTTCGAGCACCGAGAGCTTCGTAGCTGGTTGAAGCTGGCGTTCCTCGTGTCAGTCGTCGCCGCTTGCTACGCCGGCGTCCTCGTCTACGGCTGGGTTGCCGGCCTCATCCTGGTGCCGATCGCCGCCGTGTTCGCGACCGCCACTGCGATGCTTGGCCACGAAGGCAGCCATCGCTCGACCTCCGGGTCTCCCAAGCGTAACGCCGCGATGGCGCTGATCGCGTTCCCGATCTGGGGCGGCCTGTCGTCGCTGTACTGGCGCGAGAAGCACGATCGCCTGCACCACGGTCACCCCAACGTCGAGGGTGTCGATCCGGACATCCGTCCGTTCCCGTTCGCGTCCTCGAAGAAGGATCACGAGCGCTGCGGCCCGAAGGAGCGCTGGTTCCAGCGCACGTTCCAGAAGTGGGCGTTCTGGCCGATGTCGACCCTGATGGCGGTCGGGATGCGCCGCAGCTCGCTCGTTCACCTCTATCGTTATCCCAAGAAGAACGGCTTCAACCGCGAGTTCTTCACCGAGCTCGCCTGCCTGACCACGCACTACACGCTGTGGCTCGTGGTGCCGTCGATCGTGTTTGGACCGCTCACCGCGTTCCTGATCTACTCGGCGATCTGGGCACTCGTCGGCACCTTCCTCGCGCTCGTGTTCCTGCCGGCGCACGCGGGTCTGCCGATCGTCAGCGAGCAGAACAACGACTGGATCCACCAACTCGAGACCACGCGGAACCTCGAGATGCCGAAGCTGCTCTCGTTCTTCTTCATCGGCCTCGACTACCAGGTCGAGCACCACCTGTTCCCGAAGATCCCGCACCAGAACCTGCCCAAGGCCGCGGCGATCACGCGCGCCTGGTGCGCCAAGCACAACGTCATCTACCTGTCGCTGCCGTACCACCTCGCGCTGCTCGACGCCGCGACGTTCATGGCCGATAGCTACACGCGCGATGCGCTCGATCCCGTCGAGGTCCGCGCGGGTCTCGTCGGTCGCGCCGCCGCTTAACGGTGAAGCCGCGATCCTGCGACGACGTTCACGATCTCGATGACTAGGAG
This sequence comes from Deltaproteobacteria bacterium, assembly GCA_013813945.1. Classification (GTDB taxonomy): domain Bacteria; phylum Myxococcota_A; class Polyangia; order Haliangiales; family Haliangiaceae; genus JABFXX01. Next base: position 4,923 of record JACCQV010000490.1, read on the forward strand.
TCGCGGACGACAGCGGTAGATGATGTGGAACCCGCAGCGCATTGCGAGCGATCGCTTGACGTGGTGACGCCACCGTCGTTCGTAGCCGAGATGAGGGAAGGCGAGCAGCGCCTGGAATGCTTCAGCGAGCTCTGCCTCGAGCGGACTTCGCGCGATTGGGCCGTGGTTTTCGATCCACCACTGTCCGGCGTGATCGATCGCCCGCTGCGCCCGCGCGAGCACGCGCAGCGTCCATCGTTCGCTTGAGCTGGGCGAGCGACTCGTCACCGGTGATCCAGTTGCCGCGGGCAGAATCGCGGAGGGCTTCCTCGATCGCCGCGTCCTCCGCCGGCGACAGACGGAGCTCGGGAATTCCGCGCTCGATCGCGACCTGCACCTCGGTCCCGTCGGGAAGGTTCACATCGCGGATCACGATCTGGCCGCGCATCACCTTTGCCGAGTGATAGGTCACCATGCCTCCAGGATAGCCGAGGGGTTGAAGTGCCACCAGCCTCGGCGATGAGCCTGCATGAGGGCATGGCCCGGAGCACAGCAACCGTCACGCCCGCCCAAGGCGTCGGAATGTGGTCATCAGGCTGTCCGGTCCGGCCGAGCTTGGGACGCGGCGTCTGGCCCTCGGCCGCGGCAGCTCTCTGTCGCCTGCACGGCGACACTGTGGTCAGCGTGTTGTCCGTGTTCCCCACGGCACGACGGCTTTGCGTGGCGCTGACCCTGTTTCGGCGTGGCTCGGTCCTCGCACTGACCCTGCCGACGATGCCCGAACCGTTTGGCGCCGATCAGGTACTCCTCGGAAAGTACCGGGTCGAGCGCGTCCTCGGCCGCGGCGGCATGGGCATCGTGCTCCAGGCCCGCCACATCGCGCTCGGGGAGCAGGTGGCGATCAAGGTCCTCGACGCGGGCGCCGTCACCCCCGTGCTCGTGTCGCGGTTCCTCCGCGAAGCCAAGGCCGCCGCCCGCCTGCGCAGCGAGCACGTCGCCGCGGTCGCCGACGTCGGCCAGCTCCCCGACGGCATCCCGTACATGGTGATGGAGCTCCTCGACGGCCAGGATCTCGCGCAGCTCGTGACCGAGGCCGGCCCACTCGGCGGACCGCTCGCAGCGACGCTCGTCATCCAGGCCTGCGATGCGCTCGCGGAGGCCCACAGCCTCGGCATCGTCCACCGCGACCTCAAGCCGTCGAACCTGTTCGTCAGCGCGCGCGAGGACGGCACCCCGTTCCTCAAGGTTCTCGACTTCGGCATCGCCAAGATCGACGACGAGCTCGAGGTCGCGCTGACCCACACCAACGCGGTGATGGGAACGCCGGGCTACATGTCGCCCGAGCAGCTCCGCTCGACGCGCACGGTCGATCAACGCACCGACGTCTGGGCGATGGGCATCGTGCTCTACGAGCTGCTCGAGGCCGAGCGGCCGTTCCGCGCGGAAAAATATTCGGAGCTGTGTCTGCAGATCGCGATCGAGGAGCCATCGCCGATGGTGCGCATGCCGGCCGGCATCCGAGACATCGTGCTGCGCTGCCTCGCGAAGGAACCCGAGGACCGGTACCAGAGCGCCGTCGAGCTCGCGACCGCACTCGCACCGTTCGCCGGCAACGCGCACGCAGCCCGCATCCACCTCGAGCGCATGCACCGCGTGGCGCGCAACGTCGCCGCACGCAGCACTCCCAGACCGGCACGCGAGACCGAGCCGACCGTGCGCGATGCTCCGCCGACGCGCGCCACCGTCGCGGAGCCGAAGCAGGTGGTCGGTCGACTCGAGCGGGTCACGGCGGATGCATCGCCGCCTCCGCGAGCCGTCCCGGCGTCGATCCAGATCCCGTCGACGCGACAATCCATGCCGCCGCGATCGACGCGACGCTGGTGGCCGCTCGGCGCCTCGGGCCTTGCGATCGTCGGCGTGGTCGTCGTTGCGACGCGTGGCGGTGGTGAGCCGCCGAACCAGAACCCGCCGTCACCGATGACGCCGCATCCGGCGCCGCCCGTGGTGGTGGCACCCAACATCGTGCCGGGCGCTCCCGCGGCGCCCTCCGCTCCGTCCTCCCGGTTCGCGATCGAGCCGGGTGCGTCACTCGGATGCGACGTCGCGACGTTCTCCGATCGGTACGAGGTCACGTATCGACTGCGCGAGACCGCCGGTGCCGACCTGTTCGTGTTCGACGAGTCGAGCGACTACACCTCGCCGCCGACCCGGCGCACCACGCCCGTTCACATCGCGAAGGACGGCGACCTCGTGCGAGTGGGGCAGGGCGTGCCCCCGGTGCTGCCGGCCCCCTCGATCGACATCCGCTACATCCCGCGGCCCGCCCGCGTCAAAGCGCGCTCGACGACCACCCGCACGCTCACGATCGCGCGCCCGCTGATCGGTGCGCGGCGACTGATTCTCGACGTGCCGGTCCTCCGCAGCGAGGATGCCGGCCTCGATGCGTCGCGCCAGCTCGGCAAGCAGCTGGCGTACGCGGCGGTCCTCGTCGACAAGCCGAACCTCGACGTTCGCCGCGTCTCGTGCGAGGTCGCGCTCTCGGCGGCCGGGAGCAAGCCCATGCCCAAACCTCCTACTGCGAGCGCGCCTCCGTTTCCGATCGATCCCGACGCGTCGCTCGCGTGCGAGCTCGAGACCTTCCCCGATCACTTTGCCGTCCGCTATCGCGTGACCAGCCCGACCGAGCTCTACGTCTACGACGAGGCGAGCGACTATGCGGCGACGCCCGCACGTCGCGAGGATCCGATCTACCTGGCGTGGAACGAGCGCGCCGCCGCGGTGCGGGTGGTGCAAGGCATCCCTCCGCTACCACCGGTGACCCACGTCAACGTTCGCTACATCCCCGAGACGTACAAGCTCGCGGCCGGCGTCACGCTCACGCGCACTCTGCGCATCGCGCGGCCCCTGCACGAGGACGGCCCCACGGTGGGCCCCAATCGCGTGGCGAGCTCATCCGTGGGCACGGTGACGAAGCTGATCCTCGACGTCCACGTGATTCGACCGACAGTCGCCGGCTTCAAGGCGTTCCCCTCGCACCTCTTGAAAGGCGCGTACTTCGTGCGGAGCAAGGGCTACAACGACGACGTGCGCCGCGTGACCTGCGAGCTCGCGATCGCGGCGACGCCGGTGCACCTGGCCACCACCGACGTCACGCGGATCGAGTAGCGCTTACCAGATGACCTGCACGTCATAGAGCGCGATCTGGGGATCGCAGCTGACGATCGGCACACCATCCTCGATCGCCTGCGCGACCAGCATTCGATCGAAAGGGTCCTGATGATGCGCTGGCAACAGGCCCACGCGTCGTGCGTCCGCGAACGTGATCGTCCGCCTCGTGAAACCCACGGTCTCGATCACCTCCTCGAGGTCGTCCGGCGCCGATAACCGGCCAAGCGCTTTCTTGATCGCGATCTCCCATCCCGAGGCGGCGCTTGCGAGCACGACGTTGCCCCCGTCCACGATCACGCGCCGAGCGGTCGCAGACAGGCGGGCGCTATCCTCGATCGACCAGATCAGCGCATGGGTATCGAGCAGGACCATCACTCGCCGTTCCAGTGACGTTGCTCGCCGGCCGGCAGCGGTGCGTCAAACTCGTCCGACATCTCCACACGACCGCGCCACGCACCGAGGACGCGACGCTTGCGGGTACGCAAGGCAACGAGTCGCGCCACCGGCTCGCCCGCTCGCGCGATCAGGATCTCTTCGCCGCCTTCAGCCGCCTCGACCAGCTGCGACAGCGTGGTCTTCGCCTCGTGCATGTTGACGACCTTCACTCGTTCGAGTCTAGCTAGGCTAGCTAACCTCCGCAAGAAGCGATGTGCGGCCGGATCTCGGCCTCACGCGGCGGTCAGCTCGATCCACCCGAGCGCGTATCCCAGAGCATGCTTGATCTCGGCAACCTGGGTTCTCGAGACGCGGCCAATGTGCTCGAAGAGCGCCGACACCGGCACTGCCCGCAGGTTGTCGAAGTTGGCCACACAGCGACGAGGCAGACCCTCGCGCGGACCCAGCACGACCTCCTGCGGAATCGCGCGGATCTTCGTCGTGATCTCGACGGCGAGCACCGAGCGCAAATACGCGTACGAGCCGGAACGGGAGAGCAGCAAGACAGGGCGTCGTCCCACGGGCTCCGGCAGGTCAGCCCACCACACCTCGTACTGCTTCACGCGCGTCTCCGCCGGCGTCGCCGAGCAGGCCGAAGCGCTTCGCGCGCGTCGGCCCATGCAGCCGGGTCAAACGGGACTGCGTTCGCCGGTGACCGCAGATACGCGGCGCGGGTCCGGACCTCCTCGACGTCGAGCAGAGCTCGCGCGATCGCCTGGCGGATGAACTCCGAGCGCTTCCGGGTCCTCGCCGGGACCGCCGCCTCGAGGAGAGAGGCAGTGCGCTCGTCGAGCTGCACCAGGATCTGCTTCATATGGTCAACCATATCATTGGCCCAAGCGTCGGCCACGACGAGGTGCGCCGCCTGACCCCGCCGTCACGCAGATCGAACAGCTGGCCGCGCGACTACGCTACTCGGCGAACACGGCCGCAAGGTTCGTCGCCGTCAAGACGCGCTCGAGATAGCGATGGAGCCGCTCGGGCGTGGCGGCCTGGAGGAGTGCATCGTGCTCGGCGTCGATCGGTCCAAACTTGAGGACGAGCTGCCTGCGTAGAACGTCTCCCCGTTCTTCCATACGTTCGGCGAGGAACTCGGGGTGGCGCTTGGTTCGATAGGCCCGGACCGTTGCGTCGTCTGCCGCGACTGCATCGACCAGCGCCGCCACCGGCAGTGGCACCGCGAGCGCTGCGTCGTGAATGTGCACGGCCATCGCGAGCATCTCCCAGGTGCCGAGCTCGCGTGACCACTCGAATGCCCGCTGCTTCCGGACGTCGACCGCGAACACCCGCCGCACACCGCGGGCCGTCAGCTTCGCCGCCTTGGTCCCCGCGTGCCCCAACCGCTCCGTCGCCAGCACCTCGAACGCCAGCTCCTCGAGCTGCCGGCCGCCGGTCTCCGGATCCCTCGCGCTCGGATATACGCTCGCGTCGGGCGCACTGTCGTCGCGCTCTGTCGTTCGCGTCAGCATGTCGACGGCTACCTCGCGCCCCACGCTGCGATGGGCGCGCAACAGCGCACCGATCGCACACTGGTTGACCGCATGATCCTCATCCGAGGGCGCCACGTGGACGAGCCTTCCGTCGTCGATTTCGTAACCGATCTCGGGCGCGATCAGGCGCTCGTCGACCGCGGGGAGCTCGGTGTGCACGTGGCTGCTATGGGACGACACGACCATCAGCATACCTCGGGCGCACGGAGGCCGCGACACGCTTCGAAGTGCGACGGCGAGGACATGGTCCGTACCGGGAGCACGTCACGCGCCAGGCGCAACATCGCCAGATCACATCGGGTGCTGTCCGGCGATCCCGAGATCCGGACGGCCGCGGCCAGATACCGGACGAGTCCCGGACGCCCAGCTAGATCATCCGGCAGTCGGGCTGGGTCTGCCCGATCTTGGTCATCACGACCTGATACAGCTGACCATCGCGCGCGCGGCACGCACCCGCCGCCGCGAGCAGATAGAACTTCCACATCAGGTAGAAGCGACGGTCGTAGCGGTGCGAGATCTCGCCGTACGTCCGGTCGAAGTTGTCCCACCACGCCATCAGCGTCGGATCGTAATCCGGTCCGATGTTGTGAATGTCCTCGGGGACAAACAGGTCCTCCATTGCGCGGCCGAGCTGGCTCATCGACGGCGCAACCGCGTTCGGGAAGATGTACTTCTCGATCCACGGCGTACCGTGGCGCAGGCTGCGGTTGTTGACGATCGTGTGCACGAGCGCGACACCGTCATCGACGAGGTTGCGGTCGATGACCTTCATCATGTCGCGGTAGTTCTTCGGGCCGACGTGCTCCATCATGCCGATGGAGTAGACGCGGTCGAACGTGCCGTGAACGTCGCGGTAGTCGCAGAGCCGGAGCTCGACATCGAGCTTCTTGCCCTTGGGGCCCCACATCTCGTTACCGAGGGCGACCTGATCCTTGGACAGCGTCACGCCGAGCACCGAGCAGCCGTACTTCTCGGCGGCCCAGCTCGCCATCCCGCCCCAGCCACAGCCGAGGTCGAGGACGCGCATGCCGGGCTTGAGGCCGAGCTTGCGAGCGACGAGATCGAGCTTGGCGTCCTGGGCCTCCTGGAGCGTCTTCGCGTCCTTCCAGTAGCCGCAGGTGTAGACCATGCGCTCGTCGAGCATGCGCGTGTAGAGGTCGTTACCGATGTCGTAGTGCGCCTCGACCGACGCACCCGAGCGCGTCTTCGCCTGCAGGTTCATGAGCACGGCCTTGACCGTGAGCGCCTTGAGCCGCCAGCTCCCCTGAATCTTCTGCTTCAGGTTCGCCTTCATGATCTTCATGATGGTGACGTCGAGCGCGTCGCTCTCCCACCAGCCGTCCATGTACGACTCGCCAAAGCCCACCGACGCGTCGCGGACCGTGCGTTCGTAGAACCGCGGGTCGTGGACCGTGATGTCTCCCGGGTTCGTCCCATCGATCTCGATGCCGGCGAGCCCGAACAGCTCGCGGACGATCGTCTCGGCCTCGGAGCTGCGCGTGGGTGCCCGGAAGGCGGGCATGACGCGATCGAACAACTCGCGGATGGCAGAGGGGGGAGGGGGCGGCGCCACCTGGGGGCGGTCACCCGGGGAGTGGTGTTGCATGAGGCGCCCTCTTTCTCACGGTCGGGAGCGCCATACAAGGAAACCCGAGATTCAAGGGAGAGGCAAAGATCTCTTTGTGTCCAGGGCCTTGAGGGTGGTGAACGGCAAACTGACGTACTCGGCGATATGGTGACCGACCCGCCGGCCGGGGGAGTCGCAGAACAGCGCAC
>JACCQV010000498.1 GCA_013813945.1 Deltaproteobacteria bacterium
ACCCCCGCCGCCGCCGCCGCCGCTTGGCTCGATAACCAGTGGCGGCTCTGCGGTCGTGTTCGGCAGTGGAGCGGACGCTGGCGGCTGATCGGCGGCGAGGAATGCGACCAGGTCCCTGGTCGAGAGCGCGTGCGCCTCGACCATCGGGATGTGGCCCCACCGGGGATAGACCTCGAGCTCGGCATTCGGAAGCTCGGCCGCGAGGCGCTGCCCGAACCGCAACGGCGTGACCTCGTCGTCCTCGCCCCAGAGGAGGAGCACCGGCTTGTCGAACGAGCGGAGCGCGACGTGCAGCGGCGCGAACTGATGCCTGCGTGACGTCGCGAGCGCCGCAGCGACGGTTCCGGGCCGGTCGAGCTCGATCTCGATCTGATCTAGCCGTGCCTGGGTCACCCAGCGTTCGTCCTTGTACGCGAGCGGCGCGCGATCCTCGAACCGCTCCTTGTAGTACAGCCCGAACAGCACCTCTCCCAGCCCGGCTTTCTCGGCCCAGCGGAAGAAGCTCGGGACCTGCTCGTCGTAGACATACGCGTCGTACAGGGCGACCCGGCGGACGCGTCCGCGCTGAGCGACCGCCATCGAGAGCGCGACCGAGGAGCCCCACGAGTGACCGACGATCGCGACGTCCTGGACGCCGAGCTTGTCGAGCAGGTGCCACACCAGCTCGGCCTGCGCAGCGGGGCTGTAGTCGCCCTCGGGACGGCTCGACCATCCGAACCCCTTGAGGTCGACCGCGATCACGCGGTGTGTCTTCGCAACGGACGGCATCACCGTGGCCCAGCTGTCGCTCGATGCACCGAAGCCGTGGATCATCACGACCGCGGGTCCACGACCGGCCTCGCGGTAGCGCAGGTGGACGCCGTCGACCTCCGCGAACGTGGCGTCCGCGGGTGCATCCGGCAGCTTGCCGGCATGGAACCGTGGGCACGCCGCAAGCAGCAGCGTGCCGAGAACCAGAGCGCAGCGCACGATCACGGCGCGAGTCTCCGCACCTCCGCAGGGTCCGTGAACTCCGCGGACGATTCGAAGTCTTGCGACTGCACGGTGGCGATCGAGCCGAAGCACTCCGCGACCCAGGCGAAGCTGCGCTTCGTCAGGAGGGTCGAGCCGAACGAGCTGCGCGTGAGGTCGGTCGCAACGCGCACGACCGGGAACTCCCCGTACGGCGTCGCCATCGTGCCGACCTGATCGACGAGCGACGCGTAGCGCTCGGTATACGAAACAAGGGCGCCCTGGGCGGTCCCCGAGACGGTGCTCGTCGTTGCCCATGTGCCCGCCGTCGCGACGGGCAGCGCCAGGATCTTCGCCGGTGGGTCGTAGGCGAGCTCCGTCCGAAACGCGCCTGCTGCAGGCGACACCACGCCGAGGAGCACGAGTGCCGTGGCATCGACCTGGAAGACACCGAGGAGGTCGGACTCTGCCGACAGCAGAGCCGCATAGCTCGCGGTCGGAAATTTCGTTGCCCACCAGGTGCCGATCGGCGACAGCAGCGCGAGCGGGCGATCGCTGTCCATCGCGAGCTGCGCGGTCAGGTCCCAGCGCCGCGCGCCCCCGGTCGCGGCAGAGCCCGCAGTGTCGAACGTCGGGTCGAGCGCGACGCGAAAGGTCGCCATCTTGCCCGCCGTCAGTGGCAGCTCGGCGAGCGTGATCGCTCCGTCGTGGTTCGGCGTGCAGACACCGCTCGGAGCATCGGTCGGAGCATCGGGCCCGAGCGGGGCGTCGATGTCAGCGGGGGCGCAGGTCCCGTCGGCTCGGCAGAACTGCGATGGACACTGCGCGTCCTCGGTGCATGGGATCCCGCTGCCGTCGTCGCCGCAGGCTGCCACGCCCATGCTGCACAGCAACATGAAGGAGCGGCGCAGCGACCTCGACATGCGCGCAAGCTACGACCGTGACCACCGCGTGTCAATCAGTGTTTTGCGGCGCAGCAAAAATGCCGCTTGCAGTGCAGCATCGGCGCCGGTAGGGTCCGCTCCGTGGCACCCGTCGTGATCAAGAAGTATGGCAACCGCCGGCTCTACGACACCGGCGACTCGCGCTACGTCACGCTCGACGAGCTGGCGACCAAGGTCCGCACCGGCCTCGACGTCCGGGTCCTCGACGCGCAGACCAACGAGGACCTGACGCAGGCGACGCTGACGCAGATCGTGCTCGAGACCGGCCACGCGGCGAAGTTCCTGCCGGTGCAGCTGCTGCTCCAGATGATCCGGCTGTCCGACGACTCGCTCGCAGAATTCTTCAGCCGGTACGTCACCAGCGCGCTCGACCTGTATCTCCAGGCCAAGCGTGGCGTCCAGACCCTGCAGTCGTACAACCCCCTGACCCAGATCCCGGTCGCCGCAAGCGACGCCCTCGCGCGCATGTGGATGGGCGGGCCGTTCGGTCAGTTTCCGCAGCAGCACCAGCCGCCGCCCGGGTTCGGCTACCCGCCGCCGAGCCAGAGCTTCACGCCCGCGCCCCCGCCTGCTCCGGATGCCGAGCCGCCCGAGGGCAACGGCCACGGTCCGCCGGACCGCAACACCGACGTCGCCGAGATGCGTCGCGAGCTCGACGAGCTCAAACAGGCGATCCGCGAGGGTCTCGCTGCGAAGCCTGACCGGAGCGACAAGAAGCGGAGAAAGAAGTCGTGACTACTTCGTGGGGTAGTTCGATCAGTCGACCCAGTCCTTCTTGATCTTGCGCGACGCGAGCACGAACAGCAGCGAAGCCACGAGGTAGAAGCCGAGGACGATGTAGAACGCGTAGCGGAGGGACTCGATCCCATACCGCGGTCGCAAGGCGTCGGAGAGCACGCCCGGGAGGTAGTAGCCGACCGCGATGCCGAACAGGTTGTTGATCAGGAGGAACATCGCCGACGCTGTCGTGCGCATGTGCGCGGGGACCAGATGCTGCACCGCCGTGATGACGGGGCCGAGCCACGCGAGGTTCAGCGCCGT
>JACCQV010000505.1 GCA_013813945.1 Deltaproteobacteria bacterium
CCAATCGGGTCGGCGTGCGCGAGCGGGTTGAGGGTCACCCGACCCTGGCGACGCGGCGTGTCGTCGCCGAGCATGTCCGCCATGATCGCGTGCCCGAACTCGTGAAGTCCGATCGAGATCAGGAGAATGAACAGCCCGATCAGGACCCAGCGAATCGCTTCTGGCGTGAGATCCATCCGGGCGTCCCTGAGACGGACTATGGCTGGCGGAGGCTGAGATCGCAACCCCCCAAAACTTGCCCGATTCCGCGATTCGCCGACGATGAATCATGGCGCGCCGCCTTCGGCTCGATGAGGCCGTTGACCTCTTCCTCGACCACATCAAGGTCGAGCGCGGGCTCGCGCGCCTGACCATCGATGCGTACGGCCGCGATCTCACGCGCTTCGTCGCCCACGTCACCGGACGCGGCCGGGAGGACGTCGATGATGTCACGCCGACGGACGTCGCCGACTTTCTGATCGCGCTCTCGACGGAGGGCCTGGGCGCACGCAGCCGCGCCCGGACGCTCGTCGCCGTCCGCGGCCTGTGCAAGCACCTCGTGGGAGAGCGCTGGCTCGACGCCGATCCATCCGAGTTGATCGACGCTCCGCGCACCGCCCGCCGGCTACCCGGAGTGCTCGGCGAGGACGCGATCGCCCGCCTGATCGCCCAGCCGCCGGACACCGCACGCGGCCGCCGCGACGCGGCCATGATCGAGCTGGCGTATGCGTCCGGCCTGCGCGTGTCCGAGCTGGTGACCCTGCCGCTCGCGGACGCGAACCTGCATGCCGGGTTTGTCCGGGTGACCGGCAAGGGCAACAAGACCCGGCTCGTTCCGATCTACACGGCCGCGCTCGTGCGGCTCACGCGTTACGTAGAGGACGATCGGCCGGTCTTCGTCCGTGACCCCAAGGAGCGCGCGCTGTTTCTGACCGGGCGTGGCCGCCCCATGACGCGCCAGGGATTCTGGAAGCTGCTGCGTGACTACGCGCGCCGCGCGGACGTCCGGTTGCCGGCCGGAGGCGTGTCACCCCACAAGCTGCGGCACTCGTTTGCCACTCACCTCGTCGAGCACGATGCCGACCTCCGCGCGGTTCAGGCGATGCTCGGACACGCGGACATCGCGACCACACAGATTTACACCCACGTCGGCCAAGCGCGGATGATCCAGCAAGCGCGCAAGCATCCTCGGGCGCTCAAGCAACCCCGACCTCGCTAGGTTACGATGCCCCTCATGGGGAAACTTCGCGGAGCGCTCGCTCTGCCATTGATCGTCTCGCTGTCCTGCGGCCCGTCCAGAGGCGCACAGGAGCCGAGTGGTGGGGGCAGCGGCGCGACCAAGGACTACGCGCCGTTGACGATCAAGGATGACGCGAAGGCCGCGAACCAGGCGGTGATCCTCGGCACCGATGACAAGAACGGCTCCACCGTGTTGCCGCTCCCCGCAACGCCGACGAAGGGCCTTGTCGACGCGATGTTCGTGAAGCTCGGCGGCGTCGAGATCGCCTCGGGTGGCTCGACTCCGGTCAAGCTGTCGACCGAGCCGAACGCGGACGGCTCCGTGCAGGTCGGAATCTACGAGGAGCTGGCCGGCGGCACCGGATCGCAGTGGCGTGCCGGCGTCTGGGTCTCGGCGTTCGTTGCCGCGTCGACGCTCGGCAAGGACCTCACCGACTTCTCGTTCTCGGCAGCATCCGGCGGCTACATCGATGGCGCCTCTGCGTCGGGCTTGATGGCCGGTGGCTTCCTCGCGACGATGACCGGCGAGAAGATCGATCCGACCGTGACGATGACCGGCATCATCAACCCGGACGGCACGATCGGTCCGGTCTCCGGGATTCCCGAGAAGTTCCTCGGCTCGATCGAGAAGGGCAAGCGCACGCTCGGGTACCCGATCGGCATGCGGTGGTCCAAGTCCGAGGTGACTGGCAAGGACGTCGACCTCGTGGCGCTCGCGAAGTCCAAGGGCGCGGAGGCCGTCGAGGTCGCCAACGTTCACGAAGCGTACAAGCTGCTGACGCACAAGCGACTGCCGGAGACGCTGCCCGTCGCCGAGTCCGACATGGTGCTCGACGACGAGACCATCAAGGGCATGGACGCGAAGTACAAAGGCTGGCAGAAGAAGCTCGCCGAGGAATGGGGCGCCCTGCTCCAGCTCCAGCAGGCGGGCCGCCTGCCCGCGCGCCTGCTTGCGATGGCCGGCCACGCGCAGAAGTCCGCCGAGCAGGCGGAGAAGCTCCACAAGCAAGGTCTGATCGCGGGCGCGTACTCCAAGATGCTCGTCGCGTGGGTCTACGCGGCGAGCGCGACGGATACCTACGACATCGTCACCAAGATCCAGGCCGGCAACACGGAGGCCGCGGTCGCCGCGATCAACTCGCTCGATCAGCTCGATAGCCTCACCACCGATGTGTTCAAGAAGATCGGTGCCATCAAGCCATCGACGCTCGGCGGCCACCTCCTGATGATCGCGTCGTTCCAGGCGGCACTGCGCAGCTGGGGGTTCAAGGTCTTCGCGAAGGAGCAGGTCACCCAGACCAAGGACCTGATCGGGATGCTCGCGCGCCGCAGTAAAGCGGAGCTCCAGGGCCCCGAGGTGGCCGAGGCTGTCGTCGAGCGCCTCGCACCGACGGTGTTGCTCATCGGACAGACGGTCGCGTCTGCCGCGATGGCGGCCGAGGAGCTCGAGTTCATGACGGAGAAGAGCGTGAACTACATGTGCTCGATCCCGAACATCAAGCGGATGTCGACCTCGTTCCAGTCGGCCGGCGCCGCTGGCGTCAACTACTTCGAGACGCTGCTGGTCGAGCCCGCGGCGAAGCAGTTCGGTTTGACGATGGATCAGGCGCGCGTGCGGATCGCGATGAGCGAGCCGAACTATCTCGTCTCGTACATGCTCTCGCATCTGCAGCAGGTCGACGGCCTACCGAAGCAGCTCAAGGAGCTGTGGGGCGAGAAGTCGCCGCAGTGGAATCTCCTGATGCTCGCCGGCAGCGAGCTCGCCTATTACAACTCGGCCGAGCTGATCGCGAAGTACTACTCGCTCGGCATCAGCACCGACTACCAGACCGGCCGCGCAAATGCGGTCCAGCACGAGAAAGCGTTCATGAACATGCTCGCCAGCGCGGAGCGCACCGCCCGTTCCAGTGCACGCGGTGCGCGGATCGCAACCGGCTCGATCCCGGTGCAGGCGAAGCTCGCCTACCAGCAGGCGACGATCGCGCGCGAGGGTGACCTGTCGGACAAGATCGATGCCCTGTCGCAGTTCTGGCTATCGTCGGCGTATTCGCAGACCGCCGTCATGCTCGCCCGTAACTGAGGGCCGCCGCGGATCATCGCCAGTAGGCGAGCAGCTCGTCCTGTGTTGCGATGTCCGAACCGTCACCCGCAGGCGAGATGTCCGGATCGATCAGTGTGACGCGCGCGATCGATGCCGGGCGTCCGACCATGTCCCGGAACCGGCACCGCACGAAGCTCGCCCCCTCGAGGTCGCATCCCTCGAGATCGACACCTCCGAGATCGCAGTCGTCGAACACCGCACCGCGGAGCGACGCGCGAGTGAACCGAGAGCTCCTGAAGTCTGTCCCCACGAAGCGCGCGTCGTCGCACGAGCTCTCTGTGAACTGTACTTCAGTGAACGAGCAGTTGGTCGCCTCGATGCCCTTCAACCATGCACCGCGCAGATCGGCGACGTCGAGCCAGCAGCCATGTAGCTTCGCGCCCAACCATACCGACTGCACCAGCACGGTGGCGCGCAGGTCAACGTCGACGAGCTCGCTGTCGTCGAGCAGCGCTCCATGCAGACTGGCTTGCATCAGATTCACGCCGACCAGGCGGGCTGCGATCAGCCATTCTCGATCGAGCTTCACCCCGGCCGCATCGGAAGTTACGACCTCCAGTCGTCCGGGGCCAGAACGCCCGCGCGCGAGCCAGGCACGATGCGCCGCGACCGTCGCCCCGTCGATCCGGCCGCGCGGCGCCTCGGTGCGGACGAACAGCGGATCCTGCGCAAAGATCTGTGGGCCGCTCGCAGCAAGGTCGCTGAGTACAGCGGAGTAGCGCTCGCGCTGTTCCGCGATCCACGCGCGCGTGTAGTGCTCCGGTCGCGAGATCTGGTCCGCGGTACCCGCAGGGCTCCGGTGTGCGGCGGCTGGTACGACGTCGTCGCCTACCGGCATGAACTTCTCCAGCT
>JACCQV010000522.1 GCA_013813945.1 Deltaproteobacteria bacterium
GGTTTCTGCTGTTGGTTGCCAGATCCGGCCGATTGTCAGCTCGCTGAATGCGAACGAGACTCGGGCGCATGAAGCCCTACCCTGTTCTGGCCGCCGCGTTGCTGTTTGCGGGGTGTGGCGACAACACGCGCCTCGAGGGCGAGCACTACCAGTACGTGGTGAGCGAGCTCCGCATTGCCGAGAACAATGCGATGGCGCGCGAGTTCAGCCTCGATCTCAACGGGGACAAGACCGTCGACAACCAGCTCGGGATGATCTTCGCCACCCTCGACTCGTTCGGGCTTGGCGTCGGGAGCACCGCGCGGGAGGCTCTGCTGCGTGGTGGTCTCGTCATGCTCGCTGATCTCCAGGCACCTGCTCTCGAGGACACCGATCTGGCGGGCCTCTCGTTCTATCTCGGCAGCGATCCCGACCCTGCCCCATGCCTCGATCCAGCGCGCCTCGAGACCTGTGGCCAGCAGTTTCTCGGACAGGCGCAGTTCTCCGTCGACGATGCGTCGACCTCCGATCTGGCGACCGGTCGAATCCACAACGGTGTGTTCAACGCTGGCGTGGGTGTCCTGCCGATCGAGATCGCGATCGATCCGGGCACGACGATCCGGCTCGACCTGCAGGGCGCTCGCGTTCGCCTCTCGCAGATCTCCGAGGACCACATCTCCGGCGTGATCGCTGGTGGGATCACGACGGCGGACCTCAATGGCATCGTGATCCCGCAGGCTCACGCGCAGATGCATCGCATCGTCAGCACCGAATGCCCGAAGCCTGGCGGGAGCCCGCCGTGCGGATGCATCGAGTCCGACCGCGCCGATACGCTGATCGGCTGGTTCGACGCGAACTACGACTGTCGGATCGAGCTCCACGAGGTCTCGCGCAACAGCCTGGTGGAAAGCCTGCTCGCACCGGACCTTGCTATCGGCCGTGACCGACTGCTCTCGTTCGGCGTCGCGGTCGAGCTGACGAGTGCGTCGTTCACGCCGCCGGAGTGACTACTTGCGGTCGACGTCGTGGCCGAACCACGCGACGCTGTAGTCCCCCTCGAGGGCGACGCCCATCGCGCCCCACGGCTGGGTCCAGATCCCCTGGTTGATCATGACCTCGTGGTGCGCGGGACTGTTCTGCCACTGCGACAGCGCGAGCTCCGGGGTCATTCCCGCCGGATATAGCGCGGCGATCTCGTAGCCATACCCGGGATACTTGGCGATCTCCTTGGGCTTGTTCCACATGCAGCGCGCGGCGGTCTTGCTGCCGTCGTAACAGCACGC
Organism: Deltaproteobacteria bacterium; assembly: GCA_013813945.1. Classification (GTDB taxonomy): domain Bacteria; phylum Myxococcota_A; class Polyangia; order Haliangiales; family Haliangiaceae; genus JABFXX01. The sequence goes on from JACCQV010000522.1 coordinate 1,263, forward strand.
CGTCCACGCTCCCTTCGCCGACCAGCTGTGCATGTTGCAGCCCTTCACGACCGGCTTGTTGACGTTGAGATCAACCACGTGCGCCTGCGCGACCTTCGTCAGCGCAGGTGACATCGGCAGGCGCGGCAGCTTGATGCTCGCGCGGTAGTCGTTGATCAGCTTTGCGAGCGCGACAGCGTCCTTGGCGGGATCCGGGATCGGCGAAGCGTCACCAGGCTTCGGCGGCTGCTTCGGATCCGACCTCCACCGCTTGTTGTTGCCGAACAGATCGCCGAGCGGGTTCTCCGCATAGCCGGCGAGCTCCCATTCGCCACCCTTGACCTCGCGGAGGATGACCTGGCCCGAGCCGCGCATGATCGCGTGCAGCTTCGCGCGGTGATCGCCGAGCGCGTACATCAGGTGCCGCGTCTTGCGCACCTTCGCCGTGAGCTTCTGCGATCCCGCGCGCGCATGGTTCAACGACGCACCTTGCACGGTGCCCGTGAAGTGCGTGGCGCTCTCGCCTTTACGCCCGGGTTGCCAGACCCCGGCCACGCAGCGACACGCGGCGAGATACGCATCGGGGTGGCCACCGAAGATGGTGATCTTCTCCCACGCTCCGGTATCGAGGGCGGCCTTCGTGTTCCATACCTTGAGCTGATCGGCGGGCGCGGTCAGCTTCGCTGGCACCTGGGCTGTAGCCGGCGAGCTTGCGGACAACAGGAGAGCTACGAGCAGCACCGAACGCATCGCCGTATCTTGACAGACCTTGCAACTGGCGCACGGCCCGTATTGAGACCGTGATATCCACACGCATGCGCAATCGGCTGCCGTTCTGGCCCATCGCGTTTGTCGTTGCGGCGCTCGCTGCAGGCTGCAGCTGGTCCGCGCCCCGCGCCTTGATCAAGGTCGGAACCGCGGACTCCGGGATCTGGGTCAGCGGCCTGTCGTCGTGCCGTCCCGAAGACGGCAAGGCGATCACGATCGATCCGACGCGGCCACTCACGTTGTTCGTTCACGGCTGCAACTTCTCGACGGGCGGGTTTCGCACGCTGGCACGCGTGTTCGAGGCCCACGGCCAGCAGACGCTGTGCTTCAACTACGACGACCGCGAGCGCCTCGACGTCGCGTCGACCAAGCTCATCGCCGCGCTCGAGGCGCTCGAGAAGCGGCTGCCGCGCGGAGAGATCACGCTCGTGGGCCACAGCCAGGGTGGGCTCGTCAGCCGCCATGCGGTCGTCCGCGATCGCGAGCGGCCGATGAACATCAGCAGCGACTTCCGGATCAGGCTGGTCACCGTGTCCTCTCCGTTCGCCGGCATCGACTCGTCGAGGCATTGCGGGCTCACCTGGCTGCACCTGGCCACGATCGGCGTGACCGCACTCGTCTGTCAGGGCATCGCCGGTTCGAAGTGGCACGACATCTACCCAGGTTCGCGGTTCATGCGGCGTCCCGGCACGCTCGCTTCGGCGGTGACCAGTCACGTCAAGATCGTCACGGATGAACGAGGAACGTGTCGGCGCACCGGATACGACGGAAACTGCGCCGAGGGCGACTTCATCTTCGCACTCGACGAGCAGTACAGCAGCGACGTCGACAAGGACCACCGCGTCGCGGCGATCGAGGTCAAGGCGGGCCACATCGAGATCGTCGGGGAGCGCGGGACACCACCGACCAAGCTGCTCTCGATCCTGCAGGCCCAGCAGATCCTGGTGCAGACACCGCCCGAGCGCCGCACGCAGATCGCAGCGCTCCTCGAGCAGCTCTACTGAGCGTCGAGCCGAAGATCCTCGACCAGCGTGCGCATCATCGAGCGGCACCGTTCGAGATCGAGGTGACGCACGGTGATCCAGCCATCCGAGAGCAGGGTG
>JACCQV010000592.1 GCA_013813945.1 Deltaproteobacteria bacterium
CTTCCATGATCGCCGTGAAGGCGAGGTTGTTCTCGGGGCGGGCGAACCCGTGACCCTCGTCGGGGAACACTGCGTAGGTGACGGGCAAGCCGTGCTTCTTCATCGCGTCGACGATCTGCTCGGACTCCGCCTGCTTGACGCGCGGATCGTTCGCGCCTTGGCCGATCAACAGTGGCCGGCGGATCTTCTCGGCGTGGGTCAACGGCGAGGCAGCGACGAGGATCGCCTTGCCTTCGGCGGTCTCCGGATCGCCGATCCGGGCCTTGAGGTCCGCGAGGATCGGCGCCCAGTACGAAGGGATCGAAGCGAGGAGCGTCATGAGGTTCGACGGGCCGACGATGTCGACACCGCACGCGAACACTTCCGGCGTCATCGCGAGCCCGGCGAGCGTCGCGTACCCGCCGTAGCTGCCGCCCGCGATGCAGACCTTGTCCGCGGGCGTGATCTTCTGCGCCACTGCCCAGCTGACCGCGTCGAGCAGGTCGTCGTGCATCGTCTTGCCCCACTGGAGGTTGCCGGCATTGAGGAACGCCTTGCCGTAGCCAGTCGAGCCACGGAAGTTGACCGACATCACCGCGTACCCCCGATTCGCGAGGAGCTGGTGATACGGGTCGAGGCCCCATGAGTCGCGGCCCCAGGGTCCGCCATGGACCAGCAGCACCATCGGGACGGGTGCGTTCGTACCGGCGGGTAGCGACACGTAGCCGACGAGGTCGAGACCGTCGCGCGACTTGATCACGACCGGCTTCATCGCGACGAGCGGATGTTTGTCGAGGGCAGGCTGGGCAGCGAACAGGAAGGTCGCCGCCTGTTTGGTGCGGTTCCACACGTAGTAGCGCGGCGACTTCGAGTCCGAGGTGGTCGTCACGATCCAGGTCTTGTCGTCGAGAGAGCGCGCTCCGATCTCGACCTCGCCGCCATCGAGCTTCGCGAGCGCAGTGAGGTCCTTCTCGATCGTCTTGTCGAGCACGTGCCAGCGGACGCGATCGAAGTTGAACGCGACCGCCTGGATCGTGCGCTTCGTCGGATGGACGATCATGCCTCCGACGTCGACGCGCTTGTCCTCGGCGAGGACCTTGGTCTTCTTCGTCGCGAGGTTGATCGAGACGAGCGCGGAGGTGTTGCGGCCACGGCTCTCGCGCATGTATCCGGTCTTGCCGTCCGGCGCGAGGAACGAGAACCCGGTCGTCTGCGCATCGGAGAACGGATACGTGTCGAATGGGACCCAGAGCGTCGTGCCCTTGCCGCGCGCGAGGATGACCTCGCTGCCGTCGGGTTGCGGCTGGACCGCGAACCTCACGCCGAGCTTGTCATCGAGGATGAACCGACTGAAACCGGCATCGTTCTCGATGAGGGGGGCGCGCTTGCCGGTGACGACATCGATCGTGTGGAGGTCCATCGCCTTTGGATCACGGTCGTTCAGGCCGACGACGATCGTGGTGGGGCGCTGCTGGCTGAGCGCCGTGACCTCTGCGCGCGCACCGGGGACCGGCGTCAGATCGGTGGTCTTGCCATCTGCGAGGTCGACCTTGAAAACGTGGAAGTTCTCGTCGCCGCCGGTGTCCTGCGCGTAGAGCACGTGCTGGCTCGTGTACGCCCACCAGTACGAGAACAGCGGTCGCTTCGTATCGGCGGTGATCGCCTTCGCCTGCTCGGGCGCACCGACCGGCGCCACCCAGATGTTGAGCACCCCCTCGCGCGGTGCGATCCACGCGAGCTGCTTGCCGTCGGGAGAGATCTGGACGTTCATGCGCTCGGGGTTGCCGAATAGATCACTTCGCGGGATCAGATCCATGCGCGGGTTTCCCTTCGCGGGCGGTTCAACGGGCGGAACGGCGGCGCGCTCCATGATCTCGTTCGCCGGATTGGTCAACCGACCGGCGATGGGATCTGGCGTGACCGGTGCGGGCGCAGGAGAACCACCGCACGCGATCAAAGAACACGGCCGGAAGGAGCGTTCTCATGGAACGCGGCGTACCACGGCGCCTCGCTCGCGTGCCACAGTCGGTCCGTGCGACACGGAGTGATCCTCGCGGGCGGTAGTGGTACGCGGCTGTGGCCGGCGAGTCGTCGCGCGCGACCGAAGCAGCTCTTGCCCCTCGGGCCCGACGGCGAGTCCTTGCTCGAGGCGGCGATCCGACGCGCACGCGCGGTCGCGGGCGATCGCATCCTGATCGTCACCGCCGAGTCACAGCTCGAGGCGACGCGTGCGCTCGCTCCCGGGATCGAGCTGATCGCGGAGCCGGCGGCGCGTAACACGGCCGCGGCACTCGGGCTGGCAGCAGCCGTGCTCGAACGACGGGACCCCGATGCCGTGCTCGTCATGTTGCCGGCGGACCATCACGTCGCGAACGAAGCCGAGCTGACGCGGTTGCTCGGTCTCGCGCTCGACGAGGTGGAGCGCGACGACGTGATCGCCACGATCGGCCTGACGCCGACGCGTGCCGATACCGGCTTCGGCTACCTCGAGGTCGATCCGGGCGCGGCAGGCGCAACCGTCGCGGTGCTCCCCGTCAAACGGTTCGTCGAGAAGCCGGACGCGGCGACCGCGGGTCTCTACGTCGCGAGCGGCCGATTTCTTTGGAACGCCGGGATGTTCATCGCCGGAGCGCGTCGGCTGCTCGTGGAGCTCGACACCCAGCTGCCGGTGACCGGTGCGGCGGTGCGCGCGATCGCCGCAGGCACTGCTGCGATCGCCGAGATCTATCCGACGCTGCCCAGCATCTCGATCGATCACGCGGTCATGGAGCATGCCGAGCGCGTCGTTGCCATCCCCGCTTCCGTGGGCTGGGACGATGTGGGGTCGTGGGCCGCACTGCCCGCGCTCCGCGGGACGGACCCGACCGGCAACACCCTGGGTGCTCCCGCGGTCGTCGTCGATGCGAGCGGGAACGTCCTGATGAGCGACGACGGCACCCTGATCGCGGTCGTGGGAGTCTCGGACCTGGTCATCGTCAAGAGCGGCGATGCGATCCTGGTCATCCGGAAGGACCAGGCACAGGACGTCCGCAAGGTCGTCGACGCCCTTTCCGCGCAGGGGCTTGCGCGGTACCTATGACGCGTGAATCCGCGCGTCTTTCGTGAGTACGACATCCGCGGAGTCGCGGAGCGCGACCTCGATGACGTCACCGTCCGTGCGATCGGCCTCGCGCTCGGGGCGCGGATCGCGACCTCCGCGCGGCCCGGGCCGATCGTCGTGGGTCGCGATTGTCGGGTCACGTCGCCGCGGCTGTTCGCAGCGCTGACCGACGGGCTGCGTGTTCGCGCCGACGTCATCGACATCGGAGTCGTGCCGACGCCGCTCGTCTACTTCGCCGCGGTCGGCGATCTCCCGGGCCTCGATCCCGCTGCGGCGGTCATGATCACCGGCAGCCACAATCCGCCCGAGGATAACGGCTTCAAGATCATGATCGGCCGCGACACACTTTACGGCACCGGCATTGCCGCGCTGCGCGACGAGGTTGCCGCGTTGATCGATCGCGATCGCGAGCCGGGGCGGGAGATCGAACCGCCGATCCGGGCGATGTCGTCGCGCGATGTGATCGGCACGTATCACGAGTATGTCGCCACCCAGATCAAGCTCGGTGAGCGCCGGCCCAAGGTCGTGGTCGACGCAGGGAATGGTTCCGGCGGACCCACCGCGGTCGGGCTGTATCGCCGGCTCGGCTTCGAGGTCGTGCCGCTGTTCTGCGATCTCGACGGCACATTCCCGAACCATCACCCCGATCCGACGTTGCCAGAGAACGTCGCCGCGCTGATCGCGACGGTGAGCAAGGAGAAGGCAGAGCTCGGCATCGCCCTCGACGGTGACGCCGATCGGATCGGCGTCGTCGACGCCAGCGGGCGGATCCTGTGGGGCGATCAGCTGATGATCCTCCTCGGTAAAGCCGTGCTGGCCGAGGTGCCCGGCGCGAAGTTCGTCGGCGAGGTCAAGTGCTCGCAGGCGATGTACGATCAGCTCGCCGCGGCCGGTGGCGAGGTCGAGATGTGGAAGGTCGGCCACTCGCTGATCAAGGTGCGGATGAAGGAGACCGGCGCGCAGCTCGCCGGCGAGATGTCGGGCCATATCTTCTTCGCCCACCGCTGGCTCGGCTTCGACGATGGCATCTACGCCGGTGCACGGATGCTCGAGCTGCTGTCACGGACGACGCGGACCCTCGCGGAGCTCGCTGACGAGCTGCCGGTGATGATCAACACCCCGGAGATCCGGATCGACTGCACCGATGACCGCAAGTTCGCGCTCGTTGCTGACGTCGCCGCTCGACTCGCGAAGGATCCCGCGGTCGCCTCCGTGGTGACCATCGATGGCGTACGCGCGAAGTTCGAAGGTGGCTGGGGCTTGTTGCGGGCGTCCAACACGCAGCCTGCGCTCGTGATGCGCTGCGAGGCGGCCAGTGCGCCGCGGCTCGCGGAGATCAAGGCCGCGATCGAAGCCCATCTCGAGGCTGCGAGGAGCGCGTGATCACCCTCGGTGTCGACCTCGGAGGAACGAACTTCCGCGCAGCGACGTTCGAGGGTGACAGCTGGGCGCCGATCGACCACATCAAGGAAGCCGTCGGTGATCGGCGCGATCCAGCGTCGATGGTCGATCGAATCGCGGACCTCGCGGTGCGGCTCGCGCGCGGTCAGCCAGCCACCCTGGGAATCGGGATCGCGGCGATGCTCCGCGACCGGATCGGCACCGTCGCGAACTCGCCGCACCTGCGCTGGCGCGACGTCGCATTCGGCACGCTGCTCGCGGCTCGTCTCGGCCCGCAGTTCCGGATCGGCGTCTACAACGACGTCAACGCGATCGTCTGGGGCGAAGCGGTCGCCGGTGC
>JACCQV010000625.1 GCA_013813945.1 Deltaproteobacteria bacterium
GTATGGCCTCGGGCTGCCCGAACCTCGGCAGCGGCAGACACGTCGGCGAGCGCCGGCGAGCTCGGGGCGCGGGCCGCCTCCGCCGTCGGATCCGGTGCATGGCGCCAGGGCTTGACCCGCGCCGGCGAGTCACAGGCGAAAACCCCGAAGATCGCCGACAGGACAGCGACTTGAGAGACCCTGCTCACCATGTTATGACCGTGACCATGCCGCACACTCCTGCGCTGCGCACCGTCCTGCTTTGCGTCCTGCCGCTCGCCGCTGGCGCCTGCGAGAAGGACAAGTTGAAAGGACCGGAAGCAGAGGTCCGCAAGAGTGACGTCAAGTTGAACCTGCCGGCGGTGCCGGCGTTCGATCTACCGCCGGCGAATGCGGACGGCTCGCACTCGATCAAGGGGCTGCGGGTCAAGGGCAAGAAGCTGCTCGATACCGATATCACGGTCAAGGGAATCGTGACCTGGGCCTATCACTGTCCAACGGCACTTCGCCAGCCCGGCATGACCGACAAGGACGTCCAGAAGATCATCGACGAGGATCCGACGAAGTGCGAGCGCGCGAAGTTCTACATCGGCGACACGGCGGATACGCCGGCCGAGAAGAGCATGTGGGTCGTCGACGTTCCGCGCCCGTACAACAAGCTCGAGCTCGAGCGCATCAAGAAGCCCGACCGCTCGCTCGCGATGTATCCGGACCGCTGCGAGCCTGGCGAGAAGGACCCGAAGAAGATGATCTGCCCGCCGTACGCGGTCGGCGATGTCGTCGAGATCGTCGGCAGCTGGAAGATGGCTTCGCCGCACAGCGAGCGGAACTCCGATGGTCTCCTCGTCTACAAGAAGATGAAGAACATCACCCAGAACTGGGAGACGCCGCCGCTCGATCCGGCCGCGGCCCCTCCCGCGGGTGCGGGCACCGGTCCAGCACCGGGCGAGCGCGCGTCGCCGCAAGACATCGTCAATCAGGCGAACAAGAAGCCGGGCTGAGCGACGATCTGGTCAGCGGGCGATCTGGGTGATCGCGTCGCAGACCGCAGCCGAGAGCAGCAGCGACAAACTCGCTGCGCGCACCGGGCAACCAGCCGCCGTCTTGCGGCCGACCTCGAGCGCACGCTCGACGACCTGCCCTGCCGGCGGCGAGATCACGATCACGACGCGATGAACCGTCGCGAACGTTGGCGGTCCCGGGGCGATCGGTCGCGGCGCCGCGAGCTGGTTGGCGAGGGTCTCGAGCGCTGCCGAGTGCTCGGCGGACGTCCACTCCCCGACGACCGCGCCGCGCACGAAGTCGGGTTTGTCGTCGATGCGGATCGCACGCACTGCGAGGGCATCCTCGATCCACGGCGTCAGATCTCGGTACGCGCGCCCGGTACGCTCGAGGACGGCGACGGCTCCGGGTGTCGCGATCATCCCGAGCTCCTCGCCGGACCTGCGGACGACCATACCGGGAAGTAGCTCGAGCGCGATCGTCGCCCCGTTGCGATCGGTGATCGCGAGCGTCGCCGTCACCTTCGCCGTCCGCGGCGATGGTTTCTGCTCGACGACGTCGGCGAGCTGAGCCGGCGCCGCGAGCACAGCCAGCAGCTCGGTGACGCGCACCGGATCCGCAGCGTGCTCCCCGATCCGCAGCTTCGTCACGTCGAGGACCGCACCATCACCCAGCGTGATCGACGCGGCGTCGAGCGGTGCCGGTCGTGGATCGATCACGTCGCGCCCGCTACCACGAAGCCGTCGCAGTGCCTCGAGCACCGGAGGGTACGCTTCGGCGTTCACACACCCCGTGGCCCCGGGCGACGACAGCAGGATGCGGGAACCGCCGCAGGCGCCGCCGATCGCGATCGTGCCGGCGGGCGTCGCGATTCGCTGCGGCGCGACCGGGGGTGGTTCCCCGCCCGCGGGCAGCGCCACGATCTCGAGAGCGGCCAGCGCGTCGTGGAGCTGCGCGACGAGCTCGGGTCGGATCAGGGCGACGTACGGTTTCGCGAGCCGGCGCGGCGAGCCTTCGAGCCGCAGCACACCCGCGTCGTCGGTGATCTCGATCCATGCCGCCTGGGCAACGGCATCGAGCGGGCGGCGGATCATCAGCGTCACCGGATCCGGATCGAGCGCCCGGGCGACCCATGCATCGACGAGGAGTGCTTGATCCCCGTCGACGATCCACGCCTGCTCCGTGCCCGGCAGGGGCGCGCCGATCGCGAGCGTGCGCCGCGGGAGATCGGCGTACTCGGGCGGCTTACCGCCGCTGGTCGGCGATGCCGTGCTGATCGTGAGCACCGCGTGCGTGGGGCCCGCGGCGGAGGCCGGCTCGCGGCGATGCCAGCGCGCTGCGCGCAGCGTCGCGAGCACGTTGTCGACGGCACTGCGGTCGGCGAACGCCTCGACCGGCGTCACCCAGAGCCAGCGCTCGCCCTCGCGGACGAGCTGAAGCTCCGGTGCACCGGGGCGCACCCACCGCAACGCGGTGACGGTGCCCATATCGAGCCCCCGAGCGAGCGAACGATCCGTCGTCGGTGGTCCACCGCGCAGATCGAGGACGAGGAGCACAC
>JACCQV010000646.1 GCA_013813945.1 Deltaproteobacteria bacterium
GATCCAGGTGATGCCGACGACCGCGAGGATGATCCAGCGGACCGCGAGTGTCTCGTCGTAGACGTAGACCGCGAGGATCGGCGCCACGGAGCCGCTCATCACGAGCGCGCCCTTCCAGAACTTCCTCTTCACGATGCCGAAGTACGCCATCACGAGAAGGGGCAGGGCGGTGAGGATCGCGCGCGACCAGATCAAGAGCTCGCGGTTCGAGACGAGCGGGAACAGCAGCACCACGCCGATGCCCTGCATCTGCGTCCACGTCTTCACCTTGGCGAGATAGCTGGTCTTGAGCGTCAGGTTGCGCTGCTCGTAGGCGGAGCGCAGCGAGGTGATGAAGAACTCGCGCGTGAACATCAGCGCCGCCGCCCACCACGGGATCAGTCCCAGGCCGGTGGCGTCGTCGGAGAACGGGACGTGCGCGAACGCGATGAACACCTTGTCCGCGATCGGATCGAGCAGGCCGCCGAGCACGGTGGGTCCGTACTTGCGAGCGAGCATGCCGTCGACCCAGTCCGTCGACGCGACGAGCGTGCCGGCGATCAGCGCGGCCCACATATACGGGTTGTCGCGAAGGCTGCCCTGCTTGCCGCCCTCGTAGATCAGCCAGCTCAGGATCGGCATGGGGATCAGGCGCGCCAGGGTGACCTGGTTGGCGGTGATCCACGGTTTCCCGGGGGAGGGCACGACGCGGGGACCCTATCACACGGCACCGATCTCGACTCCGGAACGACCGAAGCGCCGAAACGTAAAAGACCGGGGAGGACTCATCCTCGCCCGGTCTGCGTCACGAGAGGAGGTCTCTCAGACGGCGTCGGTGACGCAGTACGCGATCACGTGGGTCTCGGGCGGCGGCGTCTCCGCGCGCTCGATCTTCAGCACGAACTGCTCGTTCGGAGTTCCGTCAGGGTTCGTCGCCGGGCAGTTCACGAGATCCTTCTGGATCTTCCAGCACGGCTTGATCGTTGCGTTGGCATCGCAGGCCGGGATGACGGTCTCGGCCTGCGTCGGCTTGCCGATGTTGGTCACGTCGGACACCGAGCAGTCGTACTGCGGGCCGGCCGTGTTCGGGTCGACGTCGGCGAGCTTGCCGCCGATGCACGGGTCACCGATGACGCTCTTGAGCAGCTGCGCGATCAGCACGAGGCCGTCGGACAGGTTCGTCTGGCAGATCGACGTGAACGTCGAGCGGTTCGGGAACTGGTCGAGGAGGAACTTGATGCGCGTCGGCGGATCCGCGACCTCGAGGCCGTTGGCGCCGGTGTAGCTGCACGAGTGCGCGACGGCCTGCTGCGCCGCACCGCCGCCGGGCGGGGCACGGAGCTCGACTTGGTACGGCTCGGTGACGCCCATGATGCCGGCGACGATGATCCTCGTCGGGTCGGGCTTCAGCTTCTTGAGGAAGTCGACGTAGACCGAGACCTTCTCGAGGTACGGGCTGTTCTCGTTGGGATGGCACTGCGACTTCGCTCCGACGGTGTTCATCTGGTCGGGGCTCGTGCCACCGATATCGCAGATGTGACCGAACCGGTTGCAGCGGAACGACTGCAACGGACCGAGCGCCGGGCTCTCGGGTCCGAGCATCGTCGACTTCGCCATCGTGCAATCGTCCTCATCGGCGATGAAGATGACGGCGAGGTAGGCGTCGGGGCGAAGGAAGCCCGCGTTCGCCGGGTTGTTGTTGAGCGCGCGCTTCATCGCCTCTAGGTGCTGCTCGAAGCCGCAGCCGCCTGCGCCTGCACCGCGGGCCATCATGCCGAACACGGCATCGAGGTTGCCGGTGTAGTTCTTGACGCGCGTGCCGTTCGTTTGCTTGATGTCGCTGAGGAAGACACCGTTGACGCCGGTGACGCCGAAGTTCGACAGGTTTCCACCGTCGCCGGTGCCGGAGCAGCCGCCGTTGCCGATCTGACCGATGGCGGGGCCGGGCGCGGCGTCCTGCGTCGCCTTGGTGCCGACGTCGGAGGTCACGATGCCGATGTGCACGTCAGGCAGACCGCCCTGAATCGTGTTGAGCACGTTGATGAAGTTCGGGAAGTTGCTCGACAGGTTGGCCTGCTTGTCGGCCATCGACGGCGAATCGTCGATGACGAACAGGATGTCGACGTTCCGGTTCACGGTGACCGGGATGTCCTTGTACTCGACGCGACCTTGCTGAGGGATGACCTCGGAGATCGATCGATCAGGACAGCCGGTCATCAAACCGATGGCTGCCAACCCGAGAAACGAAGCGGTGGTGATGTGACGCATGGGTAGCGCTCCTCCAAAAGCTCGAGCAGCATAGAGCAACTGCGCGGCCAAGTTGAGTCTCCAGCAGTTTTAGATGCTTACTCTTCTCACGGGGCACGACAGCTGCCAACGATGTTGGCGATCGCGATCGATCGTTGGCAGAAGAATAGTCACGGATTTTGCCCACTTGATGTGAAAACCACCACACATTCGATGTAGCCGCGCGTCGTCTGAGGGAGCGCCAAGCGTTCCGGTTCGAGCCGCGTGCTGAGCGCCACGGGATGGCTCGTCGCGCACCACGGC
>JACCQV010000675.1 GCA_013813945.1 Deltaproteobacteria bacterium
ATCGATCGCCTGGTGTCGGCGCTCGATCAGCTGTAGGCGAAGCTGCGTCGGTTCCTACGGCTGGTAGACGACGGAGAACTCGTCGCCAGTGGCCGCCGGGACAAATTGCCAATACTTGAAGGTGTCCCCGATGCAGGCACGAACTCGTGGAGAAAGGTTCGCGTACTGGGTCGGCTGAAGCACGACTCCCGTGACGGACCCCTTGCTGTCGATCTCGAGCCGAAATCGAACCTCAGACGTCGGCTCACGGCGGAAACACGGGCGCAGTTGATGGATGTCCCGAACGAGCTGACGCACCCACGCTTCACTGGTGCACTCCGCCGGGAGCTTCAGCGGCTGATCCCAGGATTTGAATTGCCGGGGGTAGACCGTGCAGCGAAGGGGCCCCGTGCCGGGTTGCCGTGAAAACCCTTCCACCCACGAACCATCCGACGAGAAGGAGCTTGCTGGCTGCGGGCGTGGCATCAAGCAGCCGGTGGCTACGCTTGCGTGGCCGCACAGCATCGCCACCAGCGCGATTCTCAGCATCGCGGCACTGTAGTGGGAAACCGGGACCGGCTCCGCGGCAAGCATCGGAATCCCGCGACCAAGTCGCGTCCCCGAGGCGACGACGACCGACCTAGAAGGTCAGCGACAGATGCGTCTGGATCGTGTGCGCCGTGCCCGCCGAGCCGGTGTTCGACTGCATCGTGTCGGGGTCGGTGCCGTAGTTGAACACCGGGTTCGTGGTGCTCTCGTCGACGGGGTGGCCCATCGCCGAGAACGGGAACAGCACGCCGTAGGCGAGGCCGATCCGCAGACCGCCGGCCGAGTAGCTGATATCCGCGTTGAACTCGGTGCCGTACATCGTCGAGTTGCCCGGCGTCGCGATCGGCTTGAGCGCGAACGAGGTGATGTTCGCGACCCGGAGGCCGATCGACTTGCTGAGCTCGTACCCGAGGAACGGCTTGACGTACCCCGCGTTGGTGACGGCGCCGATCAGGTGCCGCCACAGGATCATGTCGATCTTGTACTCGCGGTTGAACATGAACTGCGACAGCTTGTTGTCGTTCGGACACGCGTCGCCGGTGGCGCAGGTGCCGAGCAGATTCGCATTCGAGATGTGGGTGTTGCCCTGCGGGCGGTTGTCCCACTGATCACCGGAGGCGCCGCCGCCCTCGATGCCGAGGCGGAGCTTGCCCTCGAGGCCCTTCCACGCGACGCGCAGGGCGCCGCCGTACTTGCGGATGTCAGCGCCCGTCGTTCGGCCGAGATCGCTCAGCTTGTTGATCGAGCCGAGCTGCGCGACGAACTCGCCCTCGAATTGCCAGCGGCCGTAGCCGAGCTTGGCCCACAGATCCGGCGTGTACGTCTTCAGGTCGCGCGGGACGAACCGCTCGACGGTGTTGAGGTTCTGCCCGAGCGAGAAGCCGGTCAGGTCGTTGTCCCAGCTCTGGGTCTTGTACTCGAAGTAGATGCCGTAGTTGAACGAGACGTCGCCGCGGTCGACCTTGTCCTTGAACTCCTGCGGCGAGTCCATCTTGGAGATCACGCCGATCCAGCCGTCCTGGTCGTCGGTGTCGTCGAGATCGAACGGGTGACCCTCGCGGCCTTCGCCGGCGGCGGTCTGATTCGACACGAGGCGGGTCGACGCCCAGTCGGCCGCGAGCATCGCGCGGAGATCCGTACCTGGGATCAGCGCGGAGAAGCTGACGCGATCGACGGTGTCACCGTAGTCGGCATCGAGATCGTAGGTGCCCGCGATCGGATCGTGGCCACCACTGTTCGAGAAGATGCCCATGCCCCAGTGGTTCGGCATGCGGCCGAACTTGAGGATGCCGAGCGGGATCGCGACCTCGGCCCACGCCCGCTTGATGACGATGGAATCGCGGTCGCTGTTGACGCCAGCCTGGGGCGGGTCCTGGTTGTTGTTGCCGAATGCGCCGAGCGGCGGGAGGTTGATGTCGTTGTACGTTCCGAACCGCTGGTTGACCGGCGTCGAGCCTAGGAACAGGTTGTCGAGGACGTCGGCCTGGATGTGGATCGACGTGCCCTCGTCGAGGTTGATCGTCGGCTCGAGCCGCAGCCGCATGTTCGCGCTCGACAGGTTCTTGCACGGCGGATCGGCAGACTCGGTGTAGCAACCCATCGCGCGCGGGAACGGTGCACCGCCGAGATCGCTGCCGTTGCGAGCGCGATCGAGGAAGCCGAGGTGGAAGTTCTTGAACCAGTCGGTCCGCAGCCGGAAGTAGCCGTCGATCTCGATCAGCTTCCAGCGCTTGCGGCGGCCTTTGGGCGGCGGCAGCGCAGGAGTCGTTGGCAGAAGGCCCGGTGTTTTCGGTGCCGCCTCGGCGACGCCTTCCTTCTTCTCTTCGCCGGCCGGCTGCGCGGGGCCGCCCATTCCGCCAGGGTTCATCCCGCCGCCGGGAGAGATCTGCGCCTCCGCCACCCCGGTGGTGACCAGACACAGCCCGATGACGACGCCCCTCAGTGATTGACCGCGAGTTGAATAAGGCATGGGAAGCACGGGGGTTTTTGGCATCAGGAGGCTGCGTTTAGGCCGCGGACTATAGACAGGGCCATTCAGCGGGGTCAAACGCGCCAGGCAACGAAGTCACTTATCAGGCGCGTCTAGATTCGTGAGGTTATGGTTGCCGTCGATGCCTACTGACCACCTTCCGCCGCATCGCGTTGCCTGGCTCGTGCTCGCGATGGCAGGGAGTGGCTGCGCGCCGTCGTTTCGTCCTCCGGAGCCGCCACCAGAGCCAGGGCCAGTGGGCAAGCTCGAGCCGCTCCGTGGCCCGACCGGTGGCGGTCGTCAGGTCGTGGTCGGCGAGATGTGCCCGCTCGGCGCCGCAGGGCGCCCGGCGATCGCGCCGCTACTCATGCACACCGTGCAGTGGACGAGTGCGGCCGGCGAGGTCTCGAGCGCGATCGAGCGCGGCAGCGTCCCGCGGTTTGTCGTGTATGGGGTCGATGGCAAGCCGGCCGGTGCGTTCGACACCGTCGGGATCGCGGACATCGGGCTCGAGCAACAGATCGCCTCGGGGACATACCTCGGCGCGTCGCCATGCACCTCCGAAGGGGTGCAGGGTGCGCGCACCGAGAATCCGGCGTGTGGTCCGGCGCTACGCGGCTGCGGGGTCGCCGTCGGCGAGCTCACGCGACCTGATGACCCACCGCAGACACCGAAGTTCCCCACCGGCGGTGCATGCCTGTCCGGAGACTCGCTCGCGATCGACATCGACGGTGACAAGATCGCGGAGTCGTTCCCACTCGCCACCGTCCTCGATGGCGTGCGAAGCCCCGCAGACGAATGGTCGGCGGGACCGACGGCCGGCGCGGCCTGCGCACCGAGCTTTCAGCTCTATGATATCCGGCTCGTGGCGCCGCCCGAGCCCGGCAAGGCGATCGACACGAAGTCGACGGTCGTACTCGACGTGCTCGGTGTCCTCGACCTCGATGGCGACGGGCGCAACGAGGTCGTGCTCGCGCTGCGGTTTCCCACGGTGCGAACGATCGTCGTCTACACGGCGCCGGGATCGGCGCAGCGCCTCGAGCTCGCCGGCGAGAGCGAATCGTTCCCCAGGTAGGTTGGAGTACGTGTCAACGGTGTTGGCGCAGCAGGGGCATCGCGGCCACAGATTCCGCGCCCGGTTCCAGTCACCGCGCCGGGTTAGCCGGTGGACCTCCAGTTGCACTGTAGCGAGGTCATATGCGCCTCGTTAGCCTCGTCCTGGTCTGTGCGGCGTGTGGTGGGTCGGGCGACGGTGCGGTGCTGTCGTTCACCGCGCCCGATGGTCCCGTGGGAGCAAGCCGGATCGAGCTCGTGCTCGCGAGTGCGGACTCGAGCGCGATGACCGCGACGCGGCAGCGGATGCGTCCCCGGGCGACGACCACCGAGGAGGTCGTGTACTTCCGGCAGCGCTCGACGGTCGACTCGATCGTCGGGATCGATGCCATCGACGGGTTCGAGGTTCGCATCGAGCCGGACGAGGACCTCGTCTCGGACGAGACGTTCATCCCGTTCGCGCTCATCTACGACGACGCCAACGCGTTGATCGCGGTCGGTACCGTCAACGACGCGGAGAGCGGTGCCCCGATTCCGGTCATCGTGAGGCCGGGAACGGTGGCCAGCTACGATGTCACCGTGATCAAGCTGGCGCCTGACTCGGATGCCGCCGGGATCGCGGTCGGCCAGGGACATGTCGTCACGTGCAAGAGCGATTCTGGATCCTGGCCGAGTGGCGTCGTGTGGAAGCCCGCGAGCGGACCGCAAATCCGCTTGCTGTTTCCGGACGTCACCGAGGATCCGATGGCAACAGACGCGATGCTGCGCGCCAGCGATCTCGACTGTGATGATCATCGTGCCGACTCTGGCGACTGCGATGACCTGCGCACCGCGTATCACTCGGGGCAGACGGAGACGTGCGACGGTGACGATACCGATTGCGACGGACGCCCGTTCGAGTTGATCCGCGGCTGCCAGGTTCCGAGCGGAACGACGTGCGTCGCGCCGGGTGTCTCGCTGTGTGCCGAAGCCAGCAACGAGCCGCCGAGACCTGGCACCTGCGAGCCGAGCGCGGCGTGTAGCTGCGCGCTGGTCAATGGAACGACGCCCGTCCGCTGCAGCGCCTGCGCGCTCACCTGGGTCACCGGATCGAGCAGCCCGGGGTCAGGTGGTGCGGCTCCGTGTGCGCCGAGCATCGGCGAGGTTCACTTCGATCAGTGTGATGCGCCTGGCTGCACGGTCGATGTCGTCGGCACCGATGGCCAGTGGGAGATCAAGATCGGACCCGACTCGATCGGGCCTTTCAGTAGCCAGCTGACCGACGTCACGACCGGCCAGTACTACGTGCGCGCGAAGTACCTCGGCACGGCAGTCTTCCCGACCAGCTCGACGACGATCGGCGGCGTGTACATGGCGATCCGGGGTCCGCTACGTGCGCCGAGCATCATGCCGATCAATCTCGAGCTCGAGGAGAGCGTGCTCGCACAATGCGCGGTCGATCCGACCGGCAACAACGTCATGCGCTGCTACCCGTGATGAGCTAACGTCGCGGCGTGCGACAAGATGTCGGTCAGCTTCTGTGGGTCGGCTTCGCGTCGACGTCGGTTCCGGCAGAGCTTCGCGAGCGGCTCGCGACGGGCCGGGTCGGCGCGACGGTGCTGTTCAAGCGCAACCTCGTCATCGAGTCGGACGTCATCGATCTCGACGCACTCAGCGCGCTCAACCACGAGCTGCATCTGAGCGCGCCGGATGGAACCCCGGCGCTGATCTCCGTCGATCAAGAGGGCGGTCTCGTCCAGCGCGTGCGCGCCCCGGCGACCCACTGGCCACCGATGCGTACGCACGATGGCTTCGCTGCACCCGATGATGAGGTAGTCGCCGAGCAAGTCGGCCGCGCGATGGGCGACGAGCTGCGCGCGCTCGGCTTCGACATCGACTTCGCGCCCGTCCTCGACATCCACACGAACCCGGCAAATCCGATCATCGGAGATCGCGCATTCGGGACCGAGGCCGAGACCGTCACGCGGCGCGCGCTCGCGTTCGCGCGTGGTCTCGACGCTGCCGGCGTGCTCGCGTGCGGCAAGCACTTCCCGGGTCACGGCGACACCGCGACCGATAGCCACCTCGAGCTGCCGCGAATCGACCACGCATGGGATCGCCTCGAGCGTGTCGAGCTGCTGCCATTCCAGCGCGCGGCCGCCGCGGGCTTGCCGATGCTGATGACGGCACACGTCGTGTTCGGCGCGCTCGATCCAACGCGACCAGCGACGCTGTCGGAGGAGGTCGTCACCGGCCTCTTGCGCCGCAAGCTCGGATACCGCGGCGTGATCGTCAGCGATGATCTCGACATGAAGGCGATCGCGTCGCACATGGGCGCCGACG
Source organism: Deltaproteobacteria bacterium (assembly GCA_013813945.1). Classification (GTDB taxonomy): domain Bacteria; phylum Myxococcota_A; class Polyangia; order Haliangiales; family Haliangiaceae; genus JABFXX01. Next base: position 5,873 of record JACCQV010000675.1, read on the forward strand.
TCGCGGCGATCGGCGCGATCCGTGCCGGCTGCGATGCGCTCCTGCTCTGTCGTGACGAACAACACCAGGCGCTGGCCGAGGCCGCGCTCGTGCATGAAGCAGAGCGTGATAGCGAGTTCCGGCGTCGCGTGGGTGACGCCGCGCAGCGGATCCGCGACATGAAGCGCGCAC
>JACCQV010000676.1 GCA_013813945.1 Deltaproteobacteria bacterium
CCCGTACCCGTCCCCGTACCCGAGCCCGTTCGGTGCGCCGGCCTGAGCACCGAATGCGACCCGCTCTGAAGCACAGGATCTCGGCTCTCGACGATCACCGACCACACGACGCCGCAACGTCAGCGTGACCCCGGGTTCGAGTCCTGTGGGGAGGGCGCGACGCCAGCACCGCGGCCGTCGCGAGAAGTGGCAGACTGCCCGCCGTGGACCTGCCGTACCTGACCTCTGACATCCCGGGCATCGGCGGCGCACTGCGCACGACCGACGACGACTTCGCGGTCGACGAGGAACCCGCGTACCTGCCGTCGGGTGCCGGCGACCACGTCTACGTGCACATCGAGAAGCGCGGCTTGACCACGCGCCACGCGGCCGCAGCGATCGCGCGTGCGCTCGCGATCAACGAGCGCGACATCGGCATCGCCGGCATGAAGGATCGCCATGCGGTGACGCGGCAATGGCTGAGCCTGCCGCCGCCGGTGACACCCGAGGCTGCGCGGGTGCTCGCGGTCGATGGGATCGCGATCCTCGAGGTCTCGCGCCACACGAACAAGCTGCGCACCGGCCACGTGCGCGCGAATCGATTTCGGCTGGTGGTGCGCGGCGTCGCCGGGGGGGCGGCCGAGCGGGCGCAGGCGATCCTGGCGCGACTCGCCGAGCCACCCGGCGCACCGAACTGGTACGGCGAACAGCGGTTCGGGCGCGACGGTGACAATGCGGTGAAGGGCCGCGAGATCGTCAGCGGTGTGCGCAAGCTCGGCCGCGACAAGAAGCTAGATCGCTTGCTCGTGTCGTCGCTGCAGTCCGAGCTGTTCAACACGTGGCTACGCGCACGGATCGAGGATGGCCTCTACCGGCGGGTGCTCGCCGGGGACGTCCTGCACAAGAAGAACGGCGGGATGTTCACGTGCGAGGACCCCGCAACGGACGAGGCTCGCTTGCTCGCCGGTGAGCTCGTCGTCACCGGCCCCATGTTCGGCGACTCGATGCGCACGTGCGGCGACGGGACGCCGGCCGCGGAGCGCGAGCTGGCGATCCTCACGGGGGCGGGCCTCGAGCCCGGATCGTTCGCCCGGGTCCGGCAGATCGCCGAGGGGACCCGTCGCGACGCGAGCATCGAGGTCGCCGACGTGGAGGTCACGGCCGCGGGCGAGCCTTCGACTCTGGAGGTCGGATTCGCGTTGCCTGGCGGCGCCTATGCGACGGCGGTGATGCGCGAGGTCATGAAGACCGTGCCCCAGCGAGTCGACGACACCCCCGAAGCCGCGTAACACTTCGCGCGATGGATCTGTCAGGCGCGTTTGTCGATTTCGCACAGCTTGGCGCGGACTGGGTGCTGTGGCTGTTGATCGCGCTATCGGTCCTGTCGATCGGCGTGATGATCGATCGCTACCTGTGGTTCCAGAAGCGCGACACGAACTCGGAGAACTTCACGCGCGAGCTGCGTGGAGCCTTCGAGCGTGACGAGATCGAACGCCTCGAGACGAAGTACAAGGATCACCCCGCCATTCCGATCCAGGTCGGTCTGCGCGGGCTCGCGGAGCGCGGGCGCGGACCGGAGGCGGTCGCCGAGGCGATGCACGGCGAGCGCGCGCGCTGGCGCAGCGGCGCCGACAAGAATCTGATGGTGCTCGGAACGCTCGGCAACAACGTTCCGTTCATCGGGCTGTTCGGCACCGTGCTCGGCGTGATCAACGCGTTCCAGAGCCTGACGCTGAAGACCGCCGAGGCGGAGGCCCAGACGCTCGGAGCGATCGCCGAGGCGCTCGTCGCGACCGCCGTCGGCCTGATGGTCGCGATTCCTGCCGTGATCGCGTTCAATTTCTTCGGCCGCAAGCTCAAGACCGTGATGGGGAACGCCGACTACGTCGCTCACACGGTGCTCTCGCTCGTCCACGGCGCCGAGCACGGCGACCTGACGGAAGGCCCGGCGACGAAGAAGCAGAGCAGCTGATGGCGGGCGGCAGCCTCTACAAGGACGAGGAAAGCGGAGGCATCACCGACATCAACGTGACGCCGTTCGTCGATGTCGTGCTCGTGATCCTTGTCGTGTTCATCGTCACCGCCAAGCTGATCGTGGCGCGTGGCGTCGAGATCGACAAGCCGAAGGCCGCCACGGGCGGCGAGGTCCAGAGCACGCTGCGGATCTCGGTGACCGCCACCGGTGACCTCTACGTCAACGGCGACAAGTTCACGGACGACGCCTCCGCGGTCGTTCGCATCAAGCAGATCGCGGCGACCTCGACCAAGCCCAAGGCGATCATCGCCGGGAGTCGGGTCGGCCCCTACGCCAACGTGATGCGAGCCATCGACCTCGCCCAGTCAGCAGGCGTCACCGCGATTGCACTCGAGAACGAGCGGCCCTGACTCGGTCTGCTAGGCTAGCCCCGGTGCGCTGGGACTCGCCGTTCGTGCTGGCTGCTGCAGGCACGCTCGCGATCCACCTGGTGTTGCTGGTGATGGTCGACGCGATCGTCATCTACACCCCGGATCCCACGATCACGCCGACACCGCGGATCGAGATGGTCGAGATCGAGGTCCCGCCGATCATCACGCCCGAGCCGCCGCCGCCGATCCCGCCACCGGAGCCGGTGAAACAGCCCGATCCGCCGCCCCAGCCGAAGATCGCAGCGAAGGTCCAGGACAGGGCGCCCCGGGCAGCCGAGCCGCCGCTGACGAAAACCGAGCCGCCGCTCGCGGCCGATCCCAACGGGATCCCCGGCGGTGAGCAGGTCGTGACCCTCGATGCGGCACAGACCGGCGGCGTCGGCGTGCCGGTCGCGGTGGGTAAGAGAACCTCGGAGCGGGTCGGCCGTGGGGGCCAGGGCGGCGGTACCGGGGCGGGCTCGGGATCCGGGGTTGGCGAGATTGCGAAGCCGATGTCGGTGGCGACGATCAAGAAACGCGCGCTTCCCAGAGGCGATTACGGCTACTTCGACGCCGGCAAGGACTACCCCACCGAGGCCCGCCAGCTCGGGATCGAGGGCGCAATCCGGGTCCGGCTGGTCGTCAACGAGAAGGGCAAGGTCGTCGCGAAGGTCCTGCTCAACAAGCTCGGGCACGGCCTGGACGAGCTCGCCCTGGAGCGGGCGTCCCGGATCGAGTTCGAGCCGGCGTTCGACACGGACGACCGCGCGGTGACCTCGGTCGTGATCTGGACGTTCAACATGACCTTACCGAAGTAGATCGCCAGCTCCCCCCTACCCGGTGCGTACCCCCAGGACTTCCGTGGGCCTGGCTAACCGGCGTAGAATGTTGGCAATGCGCAATCCATGGGGGATCGGCGCCATCCTCGGCGTCGCACTCATCGCGACCTCGGGTACGGCCGCTGCTCAATCGAACCCACCGAACGATCGAGCGATCGACGTTCAGACCTTCGAGTACGCGATCGGGCCGAAAACGTTCTTCACCGTCTCGAACGGCGATGTGGCGGACAAGGGACAGCTCGCGGTCGACGCGGTCATCACGTACCTGACCAAGCCGTTCTCGATCTACGAGGTCGATCCCTCGATGCCCGACGTGGTCGGCGAGGAGCGGACCGTCGTGGTCGAGTCGGTCGCCGCGATGCAGGTCACCGCCGCCTACGGCTACAGCGAGAAGCTCCAGATCGGCGCGAACCTGCCGATCATCTTCCAGCTCTCCGGCGACGGACTGATGGCGGAGACCGGCAACGGAGATCCCAACGGGCTCAACGTCACCGGGCTCGGCGATCTCCTGCTCGAGGCCAAGTACCGGCTGCATCGCGACGGCGCACTCAAGATCAGCGGCATCGCGGGCCTCACGCTGCCGTCGTCGTTCGGTAGCGACGATTCGCAGTTCATCGGCGACAACCTGCCCACCGTTCGCGGTCGGCTCGCGCTGCAGTACGACGCCGGCAAGTTCTCGATCGGCCTCAACGGCGGTGTGATGCTGCGCAAGCCGCGGAAGATCTACGACAGCGAGATCGGCCAGCAGCTGACGTGGGGTGCTGCCGCGGCGTTCCGCATCACCGATCGGTTCTCGATCATCGGCGAGAGCTACGGCCGCGCCGGGATCCCGAGCTTCAGCCTCGACGCGAGCCCGCTCGAGGCGATCGGCGGGCTGCGGATCTACGTCAGGCCTTCGCTCGCCGTGGTGCTCGGCGCAGGTGCCGGTCTGGTCAAGGGCATCGGCTCCCCTGAGTCTCGGTTCTTCCTGTCGCTCGGCTACGCACCGGATGTGCGTGACAGCGACGGCGACGGCATCCCGAACGTGCGCGACAAGTGCCCGCTGATCGCCGAGGACCGCGACGGCCAGCAGGACGAGGACGGTTGTCCGGACGACGACAGCGATGGTGATCGCCGCGCGGATGCCGAGGACAAGTGCCCCAACGATCCCGAGGATCTCGACGGCTTTGACGATGAAGACGGCTGCCCCGAGCTCGACAACGATCTCGACAAGATCCTCGACGCGGATGACAAGTGCCCGAACGATGCCGAGGACGGCAAGCCGCCGGTCACCAACGATGGCTGCCCCGCAAACAAGCGCGACTCCGATGGCGATGGTCTGTTCGACGACAAGGACAGCTGCCCCGCCGACGAGGAAGACATGGACTCGTTCGAGGACGGCGACGGCTGCCCCGAGACGGACAACGACAAGGACGGCATCTCGGATGACGCGGACAAGTGCCCGCTGTGTCCCGGTAGCGCGCCCGATGGCTGCGCGAAGGCCGACGTGTCTGGTGCGACGGCCGTGCGTCTCGATGGCGACCGGCTGGTCGTCGACAAGATGCCCGCGATGGACAGGAACGGCCTGTCCAAGGCGAGCCAGGCAACGGTCGACCAGATGGCGATCGTGATGACCGCGAACTACCAGGTCACCAAGTGGCTCGTCGCGATCGCGTTGCCCAAGGCACCGGATGCCGCGAAGCTCGCCGAAGCGGTCAAGCAGCGCCTGATCGCACAGGGTGTCCCCGCGGCGTACCTCCAGGTGCTCGGGGCCGCGGGTCCGTCCAAGATCGGTGGCGTGGTCCAGGAGCGCGGCGACGATGCAGTGCCGCTCTGCCCGGCGGGCCGCGAGGTCAAGCAGCGGCCCGAGACCATGTCGAAGCAGCCGACTCCTGCGACGCCCGCTGGGCCCGCGGTCAAGCCGGCGACGCCGGCTGCCGAGCCCGAGATCGAGATCGACTGATCGGGCTGCTACCGGGTGCCGCGAAGCACCCGGGGCGCCGCGCCCGGGGTCACCTCGAGCACCTCGATCGGGCCGCCGTAGTGCTTCGACAGTCCGACGTCGATCCGCCAGACGGAGCCATCGCACGCGGATGTGATCGCCGGCTGCACCGTGTGGCCGACGACCATCCGGCTGACACCCATCGCGCGCAGAGAGGCCGCCACGGCGGCGCAATCGACCGGATCGATGCCGACCGCGCGCGTCCAGACCGGGCCCTCTTCGGAGGTCAGCGAGGCAGGTGGGTTCTGCGGGCCGCCGCTCTGGCCATCGAGCCAGCAGCG
>JACCQV010000687.1 GCA_013813945.1 Deltaproteobacteria bacterium
GTGCGCGCGGCCACGAGGGTGCGCGCGCGACCGTTCAGCGCCAGCGCGAGCAGCTCGCGCGCGATGTCGCGGGGGTCCTGATCGACGTGCTCCGCACGCGCAGGCTCGTCGAGCTCGCCAAGACCTCCACCACCCGAGCCCAGGCGCAGCTCGACCACGCCACATCACGCGTCAAGGCTGGCAACGCGCTGCGCAACGTGGAGCTGCAGGCCCGGCTCGACTTCAAGCGCGCCGAGCAGCAGACCGTGGTGGCCGCGCGCGACGCGAACTTCGCCGAGACCGCGTTCATGCGCGTGGTCGGCCGTGCGGCTCCGCCCAAGCTCGAGCTCCCGCAAGAACCGGTCTTGCCGACGAAGGAAGAGGCAATCGACCTCGCCAAGCGGCGCGCCGACGTCGCGGCGCTCCAGCTCCGGCTCCAGGAGGCACAAAAACTGGAGACCGCTGCTGGTGACCGCCGCTGGTTTCCGCGGGCCGATGTCGAGGCGACCGTGCAGTACTTCGCTCCGCGGATTATCGCCACCCGCAATATCGAATGGAATGTCCTCGCGCGGATCACGATTCCCCTGCTCGAGCCGGGCCAGCACACGGCATTTTCGTTCGCCAGCAGCGAGACCCGGATCGCCTCGCTCCAGTTCCAGCAGCAGCTCAAGGTCGTCGTCGAGGAGGTCGAGCTGGCCGCGTTCCAGCTCGCGAGCGCGATCGAGGCAGCTCGGCTCTCGAACGAACAGGTGGAGGCTGCGCGCGAGCTGTACAAGCTCGTCGACCGGCAGTTCCGCCTCGGCGCGATCACGTTCCTCGAGGTCGCCAACGCGCAGGCCGTCCTCGTCGAAGCCGAGAACGCGTTCGAGATCACGCGCATGGATCGCGTGCTCGCGATCTACGACTACCTGTTCGTGATCGGCGCGCTCGAGGTCAGCAGCGGCGCACCCGTCGTCGGCAAGACCACTGCCGCGCCCTGAGCGTGCGAGCTCGCTAGATCGTCCACGCGCCGGCGTCCCAGCGCGCGCGCTGCACCGTGAACTGCTCGAGCCGCTCGGGCTTGAGCGTGATCCCCAGACCGGGTCCGGTCAGCGGCACGATGCGCCCCGCTGCGTAGTCGACCTTCAGCGGCTCGCAGATGATCTCCTCGTCGAACCACGCGTTCGATCTGGCCGCTTCCACCGTCGCGAACCCCGCGATGGCATGCGCGAAGCTCCAGTCGGCGGCGCGCAGGATGCCCTGAGCCCCGGGGTGGGTCCCGAGCTGGTAGCCGAGACCGTGCTGATGCGCGAGCTCGGCCAATCGCAACCCGGTGAGAAAGCCGCCGCACTTCGAGATTCGAATGTTGAACAGATCGCACGCAGATTCGGCGACTGCGGCCTGTGCGTCCTCGAAGCTGCACAGCGACTCGTCGAGCATCACGCGTGCACCGGTTCGCGTGCGCAGCGCGTGATAGTCGCGGAGCGCACCCTTCGCGAGCGGCTCCTCGTACCAGGCGATCGAGTACGGGCGAAGGACGTCGGCCATCTCGCACGCCTCGTCGAGAGACCACGCCATGTTGGCGTCCACCGCGATGACGAAGTCGGGACCGGCGATCTCGCGCGATGCCCGAACGCGCGCGAGGTCCTCGTCGCGACCCAGCCCCACCTTGATCTTCAGCACGGTGAAACCCTCGAGCAGCTTCTCGCTGGCGAGCTGGTCCGGAGCTCGCGACGTGTCGAGGGCACGCGTGAGCTGATGTCGCTCGCCCCGCCCTGCTGTCAGCGCCTCGGGAAGCTGCAGCGTCGTCGTGGTCGCGGTGATCGAGGTCGAGAACCGCCGGCCGATCAGATCGAGGAGCGCGAGCTCGACACACGCCGCTGCGGCCAGCGCCGTCCGCTCTCCGCGAGCGAGGCGGGTCCGTAGATCGAGCGCTTCCACGGCACGCACCGCCTCGTCGAAGCTGCCGCGAGCGGCCGCCGCGAACGCCGGCTCGAGATCGAACGACGAGATCGCTGCGAACACGGTCGCCGGCGTCTCTCCGGTGACGTAGTCGCGGGCGACACACTCGCCGACGCCTTCGACACCGTCGTCGGCGATCCGGAGAACCACGCTCTCTGCGAGTGCACGCGTGGCGCGCGCGTGTCCGAACGCCTTCTTCATCGGCATCTCGATCCGATGCAGCGTGGCGGATCGGGTCATCGCATGGACTCGAGAGGACTCAGTGCATCACCAGACCGGCCGACACGTTCATCGCCTCACCGGTGATCCGTGCGGCCGCCTCCGACGCCAGGAAGATGACGGACGGAGCAATCTCCTCCGGTGTCATCACCACGCCCTGCGGAATGGTCTTGAGCGCCATCTGCTCCATGGCTTCGCGCGTCGTCCCGAACATGTCGGTGCGCTGACTCATCGTGCGATCCGTGAGCGACGTCCGGACGTAGCCGGGACACACCGCGTTGACGGTGATGTTGCTCTTCGCGACCTCGAGTGCGAGCGCTCGCGTGAAGCCGATGACGCCGTGCTTCGCCGTGCAGTACGCGGAGCACAGCTCGGCGCCCTTCTTCCCGTTCACCGACGAGATGTTGATGATGCGGCCCCACTTCTTCTCCCGCATCGCCGGGATCACGGCGCGGCTGTAGAGGTACGGAGCGCGCAGCCCGACCACGATCTGCTGCCACCAGACCTCGGGATCCTGCTCCTCGATGCGCCCGAGGATGTTATCGCCGGCGTTGTTGACCAGGATGTCGACGCTTCCGAGCTCCTTGCGAGCCGCGTCGACAGAGGCAAGGATCTGGTCGTCCTTGGTGACGTCGGCGACGAGCGCGATCGCCCGGCCACCCGCGGCACGGATCTCCGCGGCGACGGATTCGATTTCGTCGCGGGTGCGCGCGACGGCCGCGACGGCCGCTCCTTCGCGAGCGAGTGCGATGCAGATCGCCCGACCGATCCCGCGCCCGGCGCCGGTGACGAGCGCCGTCTTGCCTTCGAGCTGTGTCGTCATCGGACGATGATGCCACATGCCCGTCGGACGGGTCCATGACGGCTCCGCTTGCCCCGCGCGCGTGCACCATTCTACGATCCACACAGTCATGGATGATCTGAGCGCCTCGGACAGCTACTCGTGCACGCAGCTGCGTCGCGGCGACCTGTCGCTCGCGCTCCACGTGTGGGTGGGCGCCGAGCCGCACAGCGTCGTGTTCTACGTTCACGGCACACAGAGCCACGCCGGCTGGATGTTCGAGACCGGCCCTGCGCTCGCGCGACTGGGGTGCGCCGTGTTCGCGCTCGACCGCCGTGGATCAGGCGCCAGCGGCGGCGCGCGCGGCGACGTGACCTCGTTTCGTGAGTGGTGCGACGATTACCTGGCCGCGATGGCGGTCGCGCGCGAGCGCTTTCCGACGCTGCCGATGCTGCTCAACGGCCAGAGCTTCGGCGGCGCGATCGCCGTCGGCGTCGCCTGCGATCCGCGCGCCTGTCACGACGCGCTGCTGCTGTCGTCGCCGTTGCTCGTGCCGAAGGCCGGCTTCGATCTGTGGAAGGGACGCCCGGAGGATGAAGCGGTGCACGTGCCGACCCCCGACGAGTGGTTCACGAAGCAACCGAGGTACCTCGACTTCATCCGACAGGATCCGCTGATGGTCCGCGCGCTGACCCGGCGATTCCAGGACGCACGGATCCAGCTCGCCGCGCACTGCATGGCCCTCGACACGCCGCTGGCGAACCGACCCTGCGCGCTCGTTCTCCCGCATACCGATCCGATGATCGATCTGGCGGTCGCGCGCGACGTCTATCACCGGCTCACCGGCGGCACCGGCGTGATCATCGAGCTGCCCGGCACCGACCACTACCTCGAGTTCTCCGCCGGGCAGGACCTGCTGTGGCGCCTCCAGGCGGCGTTCGCGCGGACGTTCGCCTACTCGACGACGCAGATCGCGGGCGACTCCGACCGCTCCTGATAGAGCGCGTCGATCAGCGGCTTGTAGCGCTCCTCGATCAGCTTGCGCTCGCGACGAACCTTGCCGTGGCCGACCGGTCGGTACAGATCACCGTCGAACGGCGCGTCGAGCGCGCAGAGGCGGCGCACGCGCTCCTCGGGCTCGAGCCGCCGGTTCATCTCCTTGACGTGGCGCGCGACCTCGTCGAGTCGATCGCCTTTGCCGAGCACCACGAGCGCGGTGAGGAACAGGCGCGAGTCGCCGATCAGCACCGCCTGCTGCACGGCGGGAACCTGCTCGAGCATTCCCTCGAGCCGGCCGGGGAAGATGTTGTTGCCGAGCGGCGTGTTGAAGACGTCCTTCTTCCGCCCGAGGATCTTCACCCAGCCGTCGGCGCTCAGCTCGCCGAAATCGCCGGTGCGATAGAAGCCCTCGTCGTCGTACGACTCGCGAGTGAGGGTCTCGTCGCCGAGGTAGCCCTCCATCATGCATTGCGACCGCGCGAGGATCTCGCCGTCCTCGTCGATCTTGATCTCGACGTCGTCGAACGGTTTTCCGGCCCAGCCAACGCGTCGCTCGCCGATCGGCATCATCGTGAGGATTCCGGTCTCGCTCGTTCCGTAGACCTCGAGGACCTGAACGCCCTGCTCGAGGAGCAGCGTCTGGAGCTCCGGCTCGCACGGCGCACCACCGAACACGAAGATCTTCGCGCTCGGTCCGAGCAGCCGCGTGCCCGGTGGCTCGCCTCGCGAGACCTGAGTCCGGTGCAAGGCGCGCAAGATCCTCGGCACCATGACGAGAACGTGCGGATCGAGGGCACGAACCTCGTCGAGCGGCGCCTCGGTGTTGGGGCGCGACGGGACGCACATCTCCGCGCCGATCGCGAAGCCCGACCACAGATCGAGCAGACCGGTTCCGTGGGTGAGCGGGTTCACCATGATGCGCCGCTGCGGCGTCGCCACCGCATCCAGCTGCTGGAACCGCCAGAGCCGGGCGATCCGCAGGAACGGCAGCTGCGTGCGAAGCATCAGCTTGGGCTCGCCGGTGGTGCCCGAGGTCGGCTGGATGACGTAGAGCGTGCTCGCGGGTGGCCGCAGCGTGCGCAGCAGCTCGAGCGCGGTGCGCGCGTCCGGGTTGGTGTCCCGGTGCAGGTTGATCGTACCAGCCGGTGCGGCGCCCTCGACGAACACCAGCGTCGGAATCGCGAGCTCGCCGAGCTGCGCGAGATGCTCGGGACGCGTGAACACGGCGACCGCCTCGGTCCGTTCGTTCAGACGACGGAGCGCGGTCGGCGAGGACCGTGGATCGAGCGGCACCGTCGTGACACCGGCGTGCGCGCAGGCGACCGCCATGTGCACGGAGTCGGCGACGTCATCGAGATAACAGGCGATGCGCTGCCCGGACCGGATGCCGAGGCCTTCGAACACGTCGAGAATCGTCGCGACCCGCCCCGCCATCTCGGCGTAGGAGATCCGGATGCTCTCCGTGCCGATGCGCCGGTGCATGCACGTGCGATCAGGGAACTGTTCCACTGCCCGGACGAAAACGTCAGCGAGGCAGCTCGCACCTGGCGCCATGTGCACTCGAGCGTATCAGCGGCGTACATCGCGTGCAACCCGGCTGGCCGTTGCGACCTCGTCGGAACCTGACCTAGAGTTCAACGATGGCGGTTTCCGACGCGCTCGCTCGCATGTACGCACTGGTCGATGACCTTCGCGCGGGCAAGACGAGCGTCACCGAGCACAGCCTCGCGGTGTACGGCCTGCTCCTCGAGGGGAGCCACACACCTCGCCAGGTTCAGACGGATCTGCTGCTGACGCTGCTCGCCGAGGCGCGCGACACCGAGATCGGCCGCACCTGCGGCTTCGCCGGGATCGATTCGATCGAGGCGTTTCGCCGCCAGGTTCCGGTGCACCTCTACGAAGACCTGCGTCCGTTCATCGAGCGGATGTGCAACGGCGAGCCGGATGTGCTGCTGCACGGTCTCCCGGGCTTCGTCGCGCAGACGAGTGGGACGACCGGCTCACCGAAGCTGGTGCCGTGGCCCCCGACGCTCGATCACGAGTTCCTGCCGTTCCTGTTCGCGAGCTTTGGCGCCGTCGAGACCAGGTTCCCCGGCGCCCTCACTGGCCGGCAGATGATCCTGTCGCGCTTCATCGAGGGCCACACCGCCGCAGGAATCCCCGTCGGCTCCGCCAGCGGCTACGTCCGCAACCTCAACGAGAGCATCCCCGGGATGGCTCGTGTTCCGGGGATCGTCTTCGACGAGCAGCGGTTCGCGGTTCGGTACTACGCGATGCTGCTCTACATGCTGTCGCAGCCGCTCGCGTGGCTGGCCGTGCTCAATCCGAGCACGCTGCTGACGTTCATCGAACAGCTCGATCTGTTCGGGCCCGCGCTCGCACAGGACCTTGCAGCCGGGACGTGGACGCACGGTCCCGACGGAATCGACGACGTGATGCGGGTCGCGTCGGCGCAGCAACCGCTCGTGCCGGCGCCCGAACGTGCGGCGCGGATGCGCGACAGCCTCGCTCGCGACAAGCGGGTGAACCTCGAGGAGGTCTGCCCGGAGCTGCGCGTGCTGACGATGTGGAAGGGCGGCAACGCGAAGCACTACCTCGCGCAGGTCCGAGCGCGGCTGCCGACCTGCGAGATCCGCTCGGAGGTCAGCGGCTCGTCGGAGGGGGCGCTGCTGATCCCGCTCGACGACCGCACCGAAGGTGGCGTGCCGGCGTTGTTCTCCACGTTCATCGAGTTCCTGCCGGCCGAGCTCGAGCCGTCACCCGAGGCGTTCCACGATATCGAGGAGCTCAAGCCCGAGCAGGGCTACCGGTTCGTGGTGACGAACCGCCGCAGCATGTACCGGCTGCTCCAGGACGACGTGTTCTTCCTCGAGCGCTATGAGGGTCGCACGCCCGTCCTGCGGTTCTCGCACCGCCACGGCATGCAGAGCTCGATCACCGGCGAGAAGCTGACCGAGTGGCAGATCATCGAGGCGGTCCAGGCCGCCGAGGCGCAGTCCGGTCTCGCGGCGCTCGACTACCAGGCGCGTCCCGAGTGGGGGGAGCCGCCCGGGTACGTGATGTTCCTGGAGCTCGATGCACCAGCCGATGACAAGCTGCAGCGCTTCGTGATCGCGCTGGAGCACAAGCTGCACGAGCTGAACCTCGAGTACGCGTCGAAGCGCAGCTCGTCGCGGCTCGCTGCCATGAGCCTCATCGTGCTAGCGCGCGGCGAGCTGCGCGAATGGCAGAAGCACGAGCTGGCCGCGAGTGGGAAGTCCGACGCGCAGGCGAAGATCCCGCGACTGCGGCGCGATCTGTGGACCGCGAGCGCCGAGCATCGCCGCATCCGCCTGCAGCGGGATGGCTGAGCCGCTCAGCTCTTCGGGAACGGCCAGCGGTTGGCGTCGGGGGACGAGCTCAGGAACATCCGGTCCCACCACTTCTTGATCCGCTCGGGCGTGATGTCGAAGACGTTGTCGCCCTTGACGCGGACCTCGATCACGGACGCCTTGCGCCGTTCGAGCGCGGCGCGAACCGCTGTCGCGGCGCTCTCCGCGTCGTCGGCCTGGTAGGCATCGCAGCCGCACGCGCGGGCGGCGGCAACGAAGTCGACCTCCGGGAGGAAGCAACCGTACGACTCGCTCTGGTACCGCTCCATCCGATCGCCGACCTGGCGGTAGCCGCCGTTGTTGCAGATCAGCACGATCAGCGGCAGCCCATAGTGCGCCGCGACCGCGAGCTCGCTCAGGTGAACGAGCGTGCCGCCGTCGCCGATCACGCAGAGGACGGTGTCATTTGGCCGTCCCATCTGGACACCGATCGCGAGAGGTAGCCCGGAGCCCATCGGCGCCATGCTGTAGAGCGCGAAGAATCCATCCGCAGCGTAGATGGGGAAGAAGTGCTTCACGTACTGGAGCGTGAGCCCCGAATCGCCGGTGACGAGCGTGTCGCGGGGCAGCACCTCGCGAACTGCCGCCAGCACCGCCGGAGTGCTCGTCGCCGGCCGTCCCTTGGGCACGCCATAGACGTTGTGCTCGATCCGCAGTCCGCGCACGCGCTCGGCACTGCCTCGCTTGCGGGGCTCGCCCGACGCGGCGCGAAGTGCGCGCACCGCCCCCGGGATGTCGCTGATGATGCCGAGCCGAAGCTTGAGATTGCGGCCCGGCTCCTCGGCAACCTCGTCGATGTGCACGAGGTTCGGAAAGATCTCCGGATCGAAGTCGAGTGTTGTCTGGCTCGACATGCGCGTGCCGAGTGCGATCACGAGGTCGGCGTGCTGGAAGTAGCTCGACGCGGAGTCGTGCCCGCAGCTCCCCAGGACGCCGAGCGACATCGCATGGTCCTCGGGAATCGCGCCCTTCGCGAAGTCGACGGTGGCACACGGAATGTCCTGCTCCTCGCAGAGCGCGACGAGATCGGCGGATGCCCCGCGATGGATCGCACGATGGCCGATGAGCAAGGCCGGAGCCTTTGCGTTGCGGAGCAACTCGGCGACCTGGGCGATTCCCTGGACATCGACCGCGGACGAAGCCGCTCGATACTGCTCGGGGGCGAGGTCCTCGTGGTTGACCTTGTGCGACCAGTGATCCGCGGCGACCTCGATCGCGGCCGTCGAGCGGCGCCCCCACATCGCCGCGAACGCGCGCCGGGTGAGGCGAATCAACGCCTCGCCATTGGGCGGCCGGTAGCGCACCGCCGTCATCGTGGTGAACATGTCGAGCTGATCGATGCCGTAGACTGCTCCGCTGACTTCCTGGTGGCCGTCGCGGCCATACAGATTGCTCGGCGCCTGCGTTGCCACGAGCAGCATCGGAATCGAGTCCATGTACGCGGCCGCGACACCGGTGACCGCATTGGTCACGCCCGGTCCCGACTGCGCGTACAGCACGCCGAGCTTCCCGGAGGCCATCGTGTAGCCCGCAGCGGCACAGCCTGCGGCGCCCTCGTGGAGATTCGTGACGACCTTCACGCCGGCTCGGCGCATCGCATCGAGAAACGGGCTGAGATAACCGCTCGCGATCCCGAACGTCGTGTCGACACCTTCGCGGACCAAACAGCGCACGAACGCCTCGGCGGCCGTGACAGAGATTAGCTCTTGTTTTGACATGACCCCGTCTCGATTCGTGAACCACCCGCCCGACGATCCGAGTGCCGGCCATCGTAACTGGCGCCTTGGAGACGGTCAACCACCGGTACGATGCTGACGAGGCAAGACCACGCATACGATGTAGGCTGAGTGAACTGTCGTGGCAGAGGAGCTCTACCGCACCGTTCGAGGTGGTGAGGACACGAGGGGACTTGGCTCGCTCCTGCCGCCGGGCGTGGTCGCGATCGAGGCGCTCGGCGCCATCGCACCCGACGCTCTGTTCGCAGCCGAGCAGCGCGTCGTCCTCAAGGCCGTCGAGTCGAGGCGGGCGGAGTTCGCGCGTGGCCGCAGCTGTGCGCGGCGAGCCCTCGCGATGCTTGGCAAGGAACCGTCATCGATCCTCAGCGATGGCAGCCGCGCACCGATCTGGCCGGAAGGCGTGGTCGGCTCGATCACGCACTGCCGCGACTATTGCTCTGCGGCGCTCGCGACTGCCGATCGCTGGTCATCGATCGGCATCGATGCCGAGGTCCTCCGCAGCTTCGAGACGGGCCTCGAGCGACGGATCGTTCTGCCCGCCGAACGGCGGCAGCTCGATGAGCTCGATCCGGCGGTCGCGTGGGAGTGCGTCGTGTTCTCCGTCAAGGAGGCGTTCTACAAGGCGTGGTTCCCGCTGACCCGCCGCTGGCTCGACTTCCATGACGTGCAGGTCCACCTCGATCCTGCGCGCGGCCGGTTCGCGGCAACGCTGCTGGTGGACGAGCCCAGCTTCCCTTCGCAAGGCCCGATCGAGGGATCCTTCTGCATCGACGGGCCACGCGTCCTCGCGGCCGTCGCTCTCCCCGCGATCTCGATCACCCCGTAGGGCTACCGAGCTCGCGCGCGATGGTCTCGAGCACCGGCTCGGGATGGTCCTTGATGAAGATATGGTTTCCGCTGACGAGCTCGAAGCGGAACGTCTGCCCGCAATGGCGTTCCCACGCTCTGACGCTCTCGACGGGGACTCGCCGATCGTCGGTCGCCGCGAACGCCGTGATCGGACACTCGAGCGGCGCCTCGTCCACGTAGGAGTGCGTCTCGGTGACCGCGGAATCGGCAGCGATCATCGGGAACACGAGCTCCAGCAGGTCCCGATTTGCGAGCAGCTCGTCGTCGAGATCGCCGCGTACGCGAGAGATCGCGATCCACTCGTCCAGAGTCCGGGTGTGGTCCTGATCGGCGTCGGGGATATGCGGCGCCGGGCAGGCTGCAACGAACAGATGAACCGGAGTTGCGCGGCCGCGTCGCCGTAGCTCGCGCGCCAGCTCGAACGCGACCCAGCCTCCCATGCTGCAACCGAAGAACGCGAGCGGCGAAGCCAGCGCGCCGCCGATCCCCTCGGCGAGCTCGCGAACGAGATCGTTCAGCCGGGTCTGAAGGGGTTCGGCGAAGCGCCGCTCTCGCCCGGGTAGCTGAACCGCGCAGACCTCGACATCGGCGGGAAGCTGCGCCTGCCAGCCACGGAACAGGGATGCACTTCCCCCGGCGAACGGGAAACAGAACAAGCGCAACCGCGTCTGCGGTCTCGCGCGACGGTAGGGCAACCACCTCTCGTCGGTCATTCTACGTGTACCCTACCGTGGAGGAGCAGCAGATGGTTTCACCAACGCGGACGTCGCGACGAAGTTCGAGACCTGGAAGGCGCGGTATCCGGGCAAGGACATCCGGCTCGTCCTCGATGGTCGTCACCAAGGCCACGAAGTAGCCAGGCGCATGATCCGCCCACTCACCGACCGAGTCATCGTGATCACCGGTGCGAATATCGGTATCGGTCATGCGGCAGCCGCCGAGCTCGCACGCCGAGGGGCTCGGCTCCGCCTGCTCTGCCGATCGCTCGCGAAGGCGTCACCGGTCGTCGACGAGCTCCGCACGATCGCGGGCCATCCCGACGTGCTCGCGATCGAGTGCGATCTGGGGAGCCTCGCGAGCGTCAGGAGCGCGGCGCAGAACGTGCTGGCACGGGACGAGCCGCTCCATGTGTTGATCAACAATGCAGGTGTCGCCGGACAGCGCGGCATCACGAGCGATGGCTTCGAGCTCCAGTTTGGTGTGAACCATCTCGGTCACTTCCTGCTGACGACTCTTCTGCTCGATCGATTGCGCGCCTCCGCGCCAGCACGGATCGTCCATGTCGCGAGCAGCAACCATCGCAGCGCGCGCGGGATCGACTGGGCCGCGGTACGCCGTCCGACCGCTTCGATCAGTGGCGTGCCCGAATACGACGTCTCGAAGCTCGCCAACGTGCTGTTCAGCGCGGAGCTCGCGCGCCGTCTGGCGGACAGCGGTGTCACGAGTTACGCGGTCAACCCAGGTCGCGTGGCATCGAACATCTGGCAGCGGATCCCGTGGCCATTTCGGCAGCTGTTCAAGATGACGATGCTGACGACCGAGCAAGGTGCGCAGTCGACCGTGCACGCGGCGACCAGCAGTGACGTGATCAGCGGCCGATACTACGGCAAGCGCTCGACCGAGGAGCCGGTCAGCGCCCGGGCCCTCGACACGGCTCTCGCCACCGAGCTGTGGATGCGCAGCGAAGCCTGGGTCGCTCAGCTCACCTCGGGCTGACGAGACTCAGGGCTTCGCAGCAGGCGGCGGCGTCGGTGCGGTCGGCTTCGCAGCACCGAGGCCACCGGTCTTCGGAGTCATCGGCATCTGCTGCTTGGGAGGAGGTGGCGGAGGTGCCCCGCTCGCCATCGCGATCAGCGAGGTCAGCTCGCCGGCGCTCAGCCTTCCAGCGACCTGGATGGCGGCCTTGTCCTGGGTCAGCGTCAGCGACGACGCGGACTGCTGGAGGCCGATGCCGCCCATCGACGACTTCAGCGTCGGCAGGATCGTCTGGAACAGCGACACACCCTTGGCCGCCTCGGCGTCGGACGCGGCATTGAGCCGGACCACCGCGTCGAGGTTCGCCGCCAGCTTGATGGACGCAGACATGCTGTCGACGGTGAGCCCGCTCTGGGTCATCGTCGTCTTGTCCTTGTCGGGGATCATCACGACCATCCACACGTCACTCTTGATGTTGGTCCCGGCGATCACGGTGCGCAGCGGCTTGGCCTTGGCCGATTGAGCCACGCTCTTGACCTTGCTCTTGCCGAGCGCGACGTCGATCGCCTCGGGCATGCCGCCCTTCTTCGTGAAGAACAGGCGCTGGCCGATGAACGCCGCATCCGTGTCCTCGCGGCTCAGGATCTCGACGCCGCGGTGCTTGGAGCGGCTGAGCGCGGCGGCATCCACCATCTTGCGCGGCAGCCGGCCCTCCACGATGAACACCATCTGACTGACGTCCTTCATCTCCGCCAGCTCGGTGATGCCGCCACCCGCGAACATCAGCGTGTCGATGTCCCGCATCGGATCGATGCCGAACTGCGCGAGCTTGGCCGCAGCGTCCGGCGGCGGTTCGAGCAGCTTCTTGAAGTTCGCCTCGACGAGGGAGGAGTCGCGCGCCTCGGCG
>JACCQV010000693.1 GCA_013813945.1 Deltaproteobacteria bacterium
GACCCGTGCAACGACGCGGTGGTATCGCGAGCTGATGGAGCGCTGTGGTGCGGTGACCGAGGACGTCGTGCTCGCGCGCTGACGCGGCGGGGAGAGCGCGAAGCGGGTAGACTGCACGTTCGATGATCGTTCATCTGAACGGGTGGCCCGGAGTCGGAAAGCGCACCATCGGAGAGCTCCTCGCCAGCCTGCTTGGCGCGACGTTCATCCACAATCACATGCTCCACGACGTCGCGATCGTGTGCGCCGGACTTCGCGCGCCGGAACGCTGGCCCTTGTACGAGATCGTGCGCGCGGCTGCTTACGACGGGCTTGCGAAGCGACCATTCAACGATGTTTTCGTGATGACGAACGCCCTGTGCGTGGTCGCGGCGCGCGAGGTGCAAGCATGGGAGCACGTCGTCGAGCTCGCGATGCGACGGAACGTACCGCTCATCCCGGTCGTGCTGCACGCCGACATCGACGAGCTGTGTCGTCGCGTACAGCATGCGGGCCGCGCCGGCCGCAAGTTGTCCGATCCGGGTGCACTACGCGCGATGATCGCCCGCGACAACCTCCAGCATCCGCAGGTACCCGAGACGTTGATGCTGGACGTCACGAGTGCGAGCGCAGAGCAGGCCGCGGCGGCGATCGTCGATCACGTTCAGATCATCCGTGAGAACTTGGTCGCTGCGACGACCCGTCATCTGCAAGTCGAGTCGAGGCTCGCGGCAGGCCGACCAAGCTGAATCAGACGCTCGCCAATCGAGTAGCAACCTGCTGCCGAAGGGCTCGCTAGGTCGCGTTGTACTTCTGCAGCGGCGTGACCCGCAGGTCACCGCGCTTGGCAACGGCGATCGCCTCGAGGGCGGCGCGCGCACCGCGCAGCGTGGTCTGGTACGCGATGTTGTTCATCAGCGCCGCGCGCCGCAGCGACTGGCTGTCCTGGATCGCGGCCATGCCCTCGGTCGTGTTGATCACCAGCTCGATCTCGTGGTTGTCCATCGCATCGACGCAGTGCGGGCGTCCCTCGGCGACCTTGTTGATGCCGCGGACCTCGAGACCGCGGGCACGAAGATAGGTCGCGGTGCCGTGCGTGGCGATCAGCGTGAACCCGAGGTTGACGAGGCGGCGCGCGATCTCGACCACCGCCGGCTTGTCCTGCTCGCGCACCGAGAGGAAGGCCGTGCCCGAGGTCGGCAGCTTGCCGCCCGCGGCGATCCAGCTCTTCATGAACGCGCGCGCGAAGTCGGTGTCGATGCCCATGACCTCTCCGGTCGAGCGCATCTCCGGACCGAGGATCGTATCGACGCCCTCGAACTTCACGAACGGGAACACGACTTCCTTGACGGAGACGTGCCGCGGCTCGACCTCACCGTTCGGGAAGGCGTTGAGCTCGGCGAGCGTCTTGCCGGCCATGACCTTCGCCGCGATCTTCGCGAGCGGCTTGCCGATCGCCTTGCTGACGAACGGGATGGTCCGGGAAGCGCGGGGGTTGACCTCGATCACGTACACGTCGCCGCCGAGGATCGCGAACTGCGTGTTCATCAGTCCGACCACGCCGAGCTCGGTCGCGAGCATCCGCGCCTGGCGCTTGACCTCGTCGATGATGTCCGCCGGAAGCGAGTAGGGCGGCAGGGCGCACGACGAATCACCGGAGTGGATGCCCGCCTCCTCGATGTGCTCCATCACGCCGCCGACGATCACGGCGCCGGTCTTGTCGGCGACGACGTCGACGTCGAGCTCCACGGCATCGGCGAGAAACTCGTCGATGAGGAGCGGGAATCCGACGGTCGCAGACTCGTCCTGGCCGACGCCGCTGCGCGCGGCGGTCGCCCCGCCGAGCACGCGTGCGAAGTAGTCCTCGAGTCCGCGTGCGTCGTAGACGCGCTCCATCGCGCGGCCGCCGAGGACGTAGCTCGGGCGCACCATCACTGGGAACCCGATCTCCGCCGCGACCTTGCGCGCCTCCTCGAGGCTGCGCGCGATGCCCCAGCGCGGCGCGCGCAGGCCGAGCTTGTTCATGACCTCGCCGAACCGCTCGCGGTCTTCGGCACGATCGATCGCATCGGCGCTGGTGCCGAGGATCGGGATGCCGGCCTGCGCGAGTGCGACCGCGAGCTTGAGCGGGGTCTGGCCACCAAACTGAACGATCACGCCCCACGGCTTCTCGACGTGACAGATCTCGAGCACGTCCTCGAGCGTCAGCGGCTCGAAGTAGAGCCGGTCCGAGGTGTCGTAGTCGGTCGACACCGTCTCGGGGTTGCAGTTGACCATGATCGACTCGATGCCCTCCTCACGAAGCGCCATCGACGCATGGACGCAGCAGTAGTCGAACTCGATCCCCTGGCCGATCCGGTTCGGCCCGCCGCCGAGGATCATCACCTTGCGCTTGTCGGTCGGCTTCGACTCGCACTCGTCCTCGTAGGTCGAGTACATGTACGGCGTGTGCGACTCGAACTCGGCGCCGCACGTGTCGACGCGCTTGTAGACGGGGCGAACGCCGGCCGCGTGACGCGCAGTGCGCACGGCGACCTCCGTCGTACCGGTGAGCGCTGCGATCCGCCGATCGCTCATCCCGAGCCGCTTGTAGCGGCGGATTCCCGCCCCCAGCGCTTCGATCTTCGTGCCCACGAGCTCCTGCTCCGCGAGCGCCATCGACTGGACGTGATGGAGAAACCACGGATCGATGCGCGTGAGTTCGTGCGCGCGCTCGATCGTCATGCCGAGCTGGAAGCCGCGCGCGACCTGGAACAGGCGGTCCGGCGTCATCTCGCTCATCCCGCGCTCGATGGCAGGGAGGTCATCTCCGTACGTCGCCATGGGCAGGTCGAAGCCCGCACGGCCGGTCTCGAGCGAGCGGATCGCTTTGCCGAGCGCTTCGCGAAACGTGCGGCCGATCGACATCGCCTCGCCGACGGACTTCATCTGCGGTCCGAGCGTATTTTTCGCCGATGGGAACTTCTCGAACGCGAAGCGCGGCCACTTGACCACCACGTAGTCGATCGTCGGCTCGAAGGACGCCGGGGTGACCCGGGTGATGTCGTTGTTGAGCTCGTCGAGCGTGTAGCCGATCGCGAGCTTCGCGGCGATCTTCGCGATCGGGAAGCCGGTCGCTTTCGACGCCAGCGCGCTCGACCGCGAGACGCGCGGATTCATCTCGATCACGAGCATGCGGCCGGTGGCCGGATCGACGGCGAACTGCACGTTGGACCCACCGGTGGTGACGCCAATCTCGCGCATGATCGCGATCGAGGCATCGCGCATCCGCTGGTACTCCTTATCGGTCAACGTCATCGCCGGTGCGACCGTGATCGAGTCCCCGGTGTGGACACCCATCGGATCGAGGTTCTCGATCGAGCAGACGATCACCGCGTTGTCCTTGGAGTCGCGGACGACCTCGAGCTCGAACTCCTTCCAGCCGAGCACGCTCTCCTCGATCAGGATCGAGTGAACGGGAGACTGATCGAGCCCGAACTGAACCATCCGGTCGTATTCGCCGCGGTTGTAGGCGATGCCGCCGCCGGAGCCACCGAGCGTGAAGCTTGGACGCAGGATCGCGGGGAATCCGATCTCGTCGAGGCATGCGCGCGCCTCCTCGACCGACGCCACGAGGCGCGAGCGCGGACACGAGAGCCCGATCCGCGCCATGGCTTGCTTGAACAGCGCGCGGTCCTCGGCCATCTCGATCGAGTGGACGTTCGCGCCGAGCAGCTCGACGTTGTGCTTCTCGAACAGACCCGCCTTGTGCGCGGCCATCGCGAGGTTGAGGCCGGTCTGACCGCCGAGCGTCGGCAGCACGGCGCTGGGCTTCTCGCGCTCGAGAACCTTGTCGAGCACCTCGACCGTGAGCGGCTCGACGTACGTCGCGTCCGCGAGCTCGGGGTCGGTCATGATCGTCGCGGGGTTCGAGTTGATCAGAATCACCCTGAGCCCCTCTTCGCGCAGCGCCTTGCACGCCTGCGTTCCCGAGTAGTCGAACTCGGAGGCCTGACCGATCACGATCGGTCCCGATCCGATGATCAACACCGACTCCAGATCCTTGCGGCGAGGCATCTGGGAGATGCGTGTACCCCGCTTTTCTCGTCGAAGGAAGGGGGCGCTCAGCGCTTCTTGACGATGCCGCCGTCGACCCGGAAGTCACCGGCTTGCGGGCCGCGCACCGCGGCGCCGACCGCAGCTGCCTGCTCGCCGAGCGGGCACTTCGCAGCCGCGAGCACCTCGAGGATCTGGCGCTTGATCCGGCCGGATTCCTCGTCGGGCCGGAGT
>JACCQV010000696.1 GCA_013813945.1 Deltaproteobacteria bacterium
ACCATGTACGGGTCTGGAGCGCGGCCGCGCGCCTGCGTGCGGCGCAGGGCGAGCCCGGTCTTCAGCGACTTGTCCTTGATGGCCTTGTTGCCTTCGACCTCGATGGCCTTGAGCCGCTCGTCGCCGGGTCGACGAGGGCCCGCTGCGTTGCTGCCGCAGCCGACGACCGCGAGCAGGGCCACCATGAGGAAACGTCTACGTGCCGCGAGCATCGCAGGACTTCTCCGCAAGATCGGGACCTACCTACAAGTACGCGAAAGGCTAGGCGCCGACCGAAAACGACGATGGCGGGCTCGTGCGAGCCCGCCACGCCATGCGTCGTCGTCACAGATCAGCGCGAAGGATGCACGTGATCGCGCTCGCGCTCGGCCTTCCTCCGCAGGGTGCCAACCAGCACCGGAATGGCGATGAGCATGAGCACGACTGCGGCAACCCTCGTCGCTGTGCCGCCTGCAATGAACATGAAGGCGAGGAGCATCGCCAGCATCACCGAGAACGCGGCCGTGAGACCGACGACGCTATGTGGTACGCCGTCGGGCTCGCGATCCAGGTCCTCGGTCGGTGCGAGCTTGGAGTCGTCGCGCACAGGGTTGTGCGGCTCGTGACCGACGTCAGGAACGTGGATGATGGGATGCGGCGTTGCCATGATGACTCCTTACCAAGCTGTGCGTGCGCGCCGGCCGATGACCGCGCGGTAGATTGCGAGCAAGATCACTGCGCCGATCACGGACGCGATGATGCCGGGGCCGTCACCCACCTCGTACCATCCGAGCGCGTGACCGAGCATGCCGGCGATGAACGAGCCCGCGACGCCGAGAAGGACGGTGACGATCGCGCCGCCCGGATCCTTGCCCGGCATGACGAACTTCGCGAGTGCACCGACGATCAAACCGATCAGAAGCGTCCAGAGGATATGCATGACTGAGTTCCTTGAAAGGTGGGGGTAGGAAAACTACTTGCGATTCAGCTTGGCGCGGACCCGGTCGACAACGCGCTCCACGATCGGACGCACCCGGTCGATCACCGTGCGACCTTTTGCGACCAGCTCGTCGACCGAGACCTTTGACGAGGAAGGTCCCTTGCGGGCCTTGCGCTCGGCGCGGTCTGCGTCACGAGGCTCGGATTCGACGTAGCGCGCGGCTTCGCGCGCGGCTTCGTCGACCTTGCCGTCCGCGATGAAGTCGCGAACCTCGCGGTTGTAGTGACGGGCCGAGACCTTGTCGCCCTCGCCCTGATTGGGGTCCTTACCGGTCTTCATGCACAGAGGGTGAGCACCCGCCGTGCCATCAACGCAGGTGACCGGATCCGGGTCATGCATGCCGCGCGACGGCGCTCGGCCGTGCGTGATCGCCCGCTGTGCGCGGAGCCCCTAGCGCTTCGGCGGGAATTTCTTCTGCTGCTTGTCGAGCGCTTGCTCGCCGAGGTGGGTCACGATGACCTCCTCGCGCCAGAGATTCGCCTGCGCCGGCGTGCTGACCGCCATCTCGGCAGTGACGCCCTCCGGGGGGGGAACGAAGACCGCCAGGCGCGCAAAGATTGCGGCGCGCCGGTCGAGCGGCGCGAGCACGACCAGATTCGCGATCGTGATCGCATCGACAGGTTGCGCGGCGGCAAGCAATCGATCGATCGCGGCGAGATCACCACGCTCGAAGTCGGCCACCGCGGCCCGCACGAGATCGTTCGCTCCATCTGCGATCGGCAGGCTCGGCCGTCGCCCCGCCAGCAGCCTCGTGGAGGTTCCTGCCGGCGCCACGATCAGCGCCTCGGACCCGCTCTCGAGCTCCACCTTGCCCGACTGAACGGCGATCGATCCCTGCCCGTTGGCATCGATCTCGATCGTGTACTCGCACCCGAGATCGATGACGCTGGTTCCCGGCGTGGTGACCGCGAACATGCGCGGTGGCGCCGTCACGATCGCGTGCATCCGGCCGCGCTCGAGGTGGATCTGATGGCGCTGATCTGCCTCGGTGCGATCCAGTCGCACGCGCGTGCCCTCGAACAGCTGCGCGGTCCCGATGTCCGCGATCGTCAGCTCAGCATTGTTCGTACCCGTGTCGAGCACCCCACCCACCGGGAGCACGCCCCGCTCGCTGGGTGTGCCACCGCACGCCACCGTGCCGCCCTGCGCAGTGAACGCGAACCCCGCCGATCCTCCGCATGCCACCTGGGTCGGCTTCTCCCCCGAAGTGCGCAGTACGAGCAGCAGCACCGCCGCCGCCGCGACCGCGACCGCGATCCCCCCGA
>JACCQV010000205.1 GCA_013813945.1 Deltaproteobacteria bacterium
GACACGAGAGGCCCGGAACGCACTCGACCTCGCTCGTGCACGCATCCCCTACCTGCCCGGTGGCGAGGCGGCAGCGTCCGTCCGGATCGCAGGAGTACCCATCGCCGCACTCCGGTGCGCGTTGACAACGTGACGTACACACGTTCGCGACGCACTGAAACCCGCCGCCGCAGTCTCCCTGATCGCTACAGGGATCGCCGATGCCCCCGCCGCCGCTCGGGCAGCCGGCCAGGGCGAGAGCAGCCAGCAACATGGGATAAACGTTCGCGCGCATTCAAACCGTCGTGGAAGTATATATTGTCGGCAGTTCGGGGGACCAACCATGCGATTCCACTTCTCAGAGCTTTGCTTGGGTGCGACGGCCGCGCTGCTCGGCACCGGGACCGCGTGGGCCAGCCCCGCGCTTGACGAGGCGACACCCGCCGAGTCCGCGGAGCCAACGACCGAGCCCGCCGTGGCGCCGATTGCCCCGGTTGCCGCCGAGGCGCCCGTCGATTACGGCGTCGGGCTCCGGATCCGCAACGTTCGCGTGCCCGCGGCGATTCTCGAGCTGTTCGTCGAGAGAGTCCCCGGCGGAGCGAGCAACCTCGGCCTCGGCGTCGAGCTGACGCGGCGGCGCGGCACCGTCGAGATCCAGCTCGGCCTCGAGTTCGACCGCATCACGCCCACCGAGGGCACGTGGATCAACAAGAACGAGCCGGTTCCGGCGTTCCAGGCGGACTACGTTCTCGGCGCCGACCGGGCTGCGGAGAAGCTCGGCTGGTTCACCATCGAGTTCACGTTTCTCAATCACGCCGTCATCAACAAGAACTTCTCCATCCGCTACGGTGGCGGCGCGGGCCTCGGCATCATCACCGGCAACCTCTACCGTTATGACGTGATGTGCTCTTCTTCGGCGACGAACGCCAACCCCGAGCCCGGATGCCGGCCTCAAGCGCTCGGAGGAGAGGCAGCTATGGAAACCGGCCCGATCAAGTACGACCTTCCGCCGGTGTTTCCCGTCGTCAACGCCATCATCGGCGTCCAGATCAAGCCGATCGACAAGCTCGTGATCAACATCGAGGGCGGCATTCGCACGCTCCCGTTCTTCGGCACGAGCATCGGCTACTTCTTCTAGTCCTTCGCTTGTCGTATCCGATCGTCCTCGGGACCGCCGGTCACATCGACCACGGCAAGACGTCCCTGGTCCGGGCGCTGACGGGGATCGATACCGATCGCCTGCCCGTCGAGAAAGCGCGCGGCATCACGACCGAGCTCGGGTTTGCGCGCCTCGATCTCGGCACGCGCCGCGTCGCAGTTGTCGACGTCCCCGGTCACGAGCGGTTCGTGAAGTCGATGGTCGCCGGTGCGACCGGCCTCGATCTGGTCTGCCTCGTGATCGCGGCCGACGAAGGCGTGATGCCGCAGACCCGCGAGCACCTCGACATCTGCGAGCTGCTCGGCGTGCGCCGCGGCCTGATCGTTCTGACCAAGCGTGATCTCGTCGACGCCGAGTGGATCGAGATGGTCAGCGCTGAAGTTCGCGCCGCCGTCGCGGGGACCTTCCTGGCGTCCGCTCCGATCGTCCCCGTCTCGACCAGGACCTCGGTCGGGCTCGATGACCTGCGCGCGACGCTGGCCCGCGTCGTCGACGATCTCCCGCCGCGGACTCCGACCGGGGTGTTCCGCCTTCCGATCGATCGCGTGTTCACCGTCAAAGGCTTCGGCACGATCGTCACCGGCACGGTGCTCGGCGGCCAGGTCGCTCTCGGCGACGAGCTCGCCGTCATCCCGAGCGGCCTCACCGCTCGCGTCCGCGGCATCGAGGTCCACGGCGAGGCGGTCGAGCGCGCGGTCGCGGGCCATCGTGCCGCCGTCAACCTCGGTGGCGTCGCCGTCGACGATCTCGCGCGTGGCGATCTCGTGATCCACCCCGAGCGCGTCGCGCCTTCGCACATCCTCGACGTCGAGCTCCGCTACCTCTCGACCGCAGCCGGTCCTCTCGCCGCACGCACGAAGGTCCTCGTCCATCACGGTACCGCCCAGGTGCTCGCCACCCTCGCGCTCGTCGGCACCACCGAGCTGGCCCCCGGGGGCACGACGCTTGCCCAGCTCCGCATCGACGCGAGCACCCCACTCGGCGCGCTCCCCGATGATCACTTCATCGTCCGCGGCTTCGTCGCGAACGCCTCCCACGGGACCACGATCGGCGGCGGCCGGATCATCCGCGTGCTCGCTCCCAAGG
>JACCQV010000701.1 GCA_013813945.1 Deltaproteobacteria bacterium
GTTCGAGCGCGAGCGCGAGGTCGTGCGCAACGAGCTCCGCGAGCACGATGGCGACGATCGGCTGCGCCGCCAGATCCACGAGGAGATCTATCCGGCCGGACATCCGTACCGTCGCGTCGATTCGAGCGACACCGTCGCGACGATCACGTACGAGGACGTGTGCGCGTTCATCGTCGGACCGTACCGCCGCGGTACCGTGATCGTGGCGATCAGCGGTGCGGTCGACGTGCAGACGGTGAAAGCCGTGGTCGCGCGCCAGTTCACCCGGGTTTCCGCAGCGGACGCCGGCGTCGGCGCTGGTCGTGCCGCGCGTCGAGCCGCGGCCGGGCACGGTTCGCCTGCGCGCGGCCGTCGACGAGCCGATGTTGCTCGTGACCTGGCCTCTGCCGCCGATGTCGACGGGGGAATACCGCCTGCTCGAGATCGCGTCGGGCAAGGTCGACGGTAACCTCGAGGGGTACGCGTTCCTCTATCGCTGGGGACATTCGGGGAGCACGGCGGTGTTCGGCGGGCCCCGCGCGCCGGTGCTCGGCGTCAGCATCGTGCTCGACTCCGCCGACAAGCTCGATGAAGCGAAGGCGCGGCTCGAGGGCTCCGTTCGCGACGCGCTCTACATGGTGGCGCGGCCCGGCGAGGAGCGCGATTCGCCGCGGTGGGTTCGCCAGTACGAGGGCAAGATCGAGGCGATCCTCGCGCGCTGGGAAGGGCTGGCCGGACGCAACAGCCTGTACTCCGACTTTCAGCAGTACGACCCGACGAGCTCCGTGTCGACGCAGATCGACGAGCTCGTGCGGGCGACGCCCGGCGCGGCGCGTGCAGTCGCCGCTCAATGGCTGTCGCCGAAACGCGCGCGCTACCTCTTGATCGAGCCGAGCGGTGCGAGCGATGTGGGTCGCGGCGGCGCCTTCGACGCGCGCGTCGAACAGCATGGCGTCCCGGTCGATCGCGCCTCGGCGGACAGGCCACTTCCGGCGCCGCCGCGATCGTTGTGGCCCAAGCCGGAGCGGTACACGCTCGACAATGGACTCACGGTCGTGTTGTGGCCTCATGGCGCAACGCCGCTCGTGCGCGGCCGGCTCGTGGTCGATGCGGGCGCGCTCGACGATCCGTTCGGCGCGGAAGGTGTGTCGCAGCTGGTCGGCGCGAGCAGCGTGTTCTCGGATGCGATGGTCTTCGACGAGCGTTCGCTCGCGAACCGCGTCGACGAGCTCGTGCGCTCGGTGGCGAGCGAGCTGCGGCTGCCGGGATACGGACTCTCGGATGAGGAGCGCGACTACCTGCGGGCGCGCCTCGATGGACCGCGGGTGCGAGAGCGCGCCGCGTACGAGCTCGATGTGCTCGTGGCGCTGTACGGCGAGGGCCACCCGTACGCGCGCAACGCGATGACCATCGGCGGCGTGACCGCCCTGTCGCACGACTCGGTGCAGGAGTGGGCGCGGCGGTACATCACTCCGCGCAACACGACGCTCGTCATCGCTGGCGCCTTCGATCCCGAGCTCGTGAAGAAGCATGTCGCATACAACGTCGAACACGTTGCCCCGGGCTCGCGCATGCGCGACATCAAGGTCGAGCCACGTACAACGCCGCAGTTCATCGCGGGCACGACGAGCAAGCCATCGGCGACCGTCGAGCTCGACGTGCACTACATCGGCGGCCGTGGGATCGATGATGAACACGCGAGCCGGCTCGTCCTCGAGGCCGTCCTCGGTGTGCAGCTCCGCGAGCTTCGCGCGAAGCGCGCGATCACGTACGGCGTCCAGGCGAGCTACGAGCCGCGCCGAACCGGTGGCATGTGGACGATCCGCGGTCAGGTCGACGCCGCGCGCGCTGCCGAGGCGTCTGCCGCGATCATCGGGATCCTCGATCAAATGCGGCGCGATCCCGAGACGTATCGCGGCGCGTTCGTGCTCGCGCGCCAGAAGATCATCGAGTCGCTGCTCGTCCGCTCGAACAGCGCCATCGACGTCGCCGAGTCGCTCGTCGCGCTCGCGCGGTTCGGCTTGGCCGACGATTATTTCGACACGGTCGCGCGGACGGTTGCAGCGATGACGCTCGTCGAGTTCCACGCCTTTCTCGGCAAGGAGCTCGACGTGTCGACGCAGGTGTTCGGCGCGTTCGGCAACGCCGAGCCCGTCAAAGCCGCTGTCGCCGCGGCGCGCGCGGTCGAATCCGACGCTCGTCCCTCGCCGATCGTGGATCCCTTCCGATGATGCGCTGGCTGATGCCACTGCTGTTGTCGCTCGGGTGCCGCGACACGTACGTGCTGCCCATGCCCGTGGAGATCAACGCGAGGCCGCTCGCGCTGGCGGGGACGGGGTCGACGGTGCTGGTCGGCACGAGGATTGACGTCAATGGCTCTGGTTCCTTCGATCCCGACGGGGAGCTCGTGTCGCATGCGTGGAAGCTCGTCGGCGCGCCCGTCGGAAGCGCGGCGGTGCTGTCGAGCGCGACGACCAGCTCCTCCTCGTTCTCGCCCGACCTCCCTGGCACGTACATCGTCGAGCTCGTCGTGATCGACGACGCCGGCGCGATCGCATTCGATCAGGTCACGTTCGAAGCGACGGCTGTACTGGTGACCGCCAACGCCGGAGCGGACACGACGATCGGCTGGCTCGCGCGCGGGCAAGTGACGGGGACGGTCGCCGGAAGCGACGGCTCGACTCCGACCGTCACCTGGACGATGACCGCGCGTCCGTTCTATTCGACGGCGACGCTCGTGAATGCCGCCACACTCACCCCGAGCTTCATCGCGGATGCGCAGGGCACGTACACACTCAAGCTCACCGCGACCAGCGGTGGAGTGACGACGACCGACCTTGTGAACGTGACGGCATCCACGGTGGGGCAGAGCTTCGGTGCGCCTGACTTCGATGATCCCGTCACGGTCGTGTACTCGGCCGCGCTGGACCGGCTGATCGTGGTGCGACGCAACCCGGCGAGTGTCTCGGTGATCGACCCCGCGACCGGACTCGGGCCTTCCGTAGTGCTCCCCATTCAGTTCCCAGAGGCACGCTCCATTGCCCTGCAGCCATCCGGGTTGCGCGCGGCGATCGGCGCTCCATTCGAGGTCGCGATCGTGAACCTTCAGACCGTGAGCGTCGAGCAGGTGTTCGATGTCGTCTCGAACAACAACCGAATCGTCTTTGGCCCCGACAATCGCGTGCACTCGATGCCGGAGGACACCTCCGAGAACATCCTCACCTTGAATGTCGGGACTGGCGCCGTCACGGAGATCGCGCCGTTCAGCAATACACCTGGCTGGGCGATGCACCCTGCAGGTGCCGCGATGTATCTCCTCGACAGTTTCGCGTCCAGGATCGCGAGATACGACATCGCGAGCACGCCGATCGCATTGCAACGGCAGGCATCACCCGCGACGATCTACGCGCCGCTGTATGGCACGTCCGATGGTGCCTCGCTCATCACGGGCAACGGTATCGTCCTGCACTCCTCGACGAGCGCGGGGACCGACATGACGGTCCGTGGCTCTCTCATGACGACGAATATCGAGTCGCTGACGCACTCGTCGGTCACGCACGAGATCGCGACGGTGTCATCCACTGCGGAGCCGCGCCTGCTGAGCTGGTTCAGTGACGCGACGTTCGCACGCCGGTTCACCGCAGCCTTCGTCGAGCCGACGACGCTGAATGGCTACTACAGCGGCTTCATCGCGTACCGGGCCGACGGCGCGCGCATGTACATCGTCGGACACCGCGAAGGTGCGTGGACCGTGTTCACCGTGAGTCCGCCGCCATGAAGGTGCTCGGTCTCGTCGCGCTCGTGGCGTCCGTGGGTTGCTCCGCCGGGACGGGAAACACCCATCGCGTCGCGTATCCGAACGGCTACGCGCGCTTCGAGTTCCAGCTGCGCGAGGGGCTACCGAACGGTCGCGGTCGCGTGTGGTATCCGAGCGGCGCGCTCGAGCTCGTGGGCACCTATGTCGATGGTGCCCGGCACGGCAGGTTCTGGTTCTTCACCGAGAGTGGTGCACCGGCGTACCAGGCGATCTACTTCGACAACGCCGAAGTCTGGCGCTCGACCGACCCCGATGCCGAGCCGCCAGCAAACTGGGCTGTCGAGCTCGCGCGCAGCGAAGCGGTGCCGACGGCAAGCAAGGCAGAGCGCGTCGAGTCGGAGTCTGCGAAGTCGTGGCTCGTACGCTCGCCGGTGCCGGCGCCAGCATTCGCGAGCCTCGATCGAATCACGATCGAACGGGGCGGGGTGCAGGTCGGCGTTGGCGGTGCGGAGACGGTCGACTTCGGCTCGGTCATTCGCGTCGATGTGTTCGGACACTATCGATTCTCGCGGTTCGGTGCGTACGCCCAGCTCTCGCAGACGCAGCTCGCTGCGCAGATGGAAACTCTCGCGGGCCGGCGCACGTTCGAGCTCGGTGGGACCGGGCGCCGCGGGCTCCTCGGCGGCAAGATCACCGGACGCGCTGGCCTGCTCGTGCCGGTGGGGAACGACGACACGAGCGGCTTCGTGGCAAGCACCGCCGGTGTCGCGCAACGTCCAGCGGATGCGGCTTCGTCGTTCGCGTCGTCCGTATCGGCACGGACGAGCGCGAGCTTCGTGACCACGGGCGAACGATCCGTGGTGCAGATCGACGCGGGCGTCGACTGGCTGCTTGGAACGGAGACGCGCGCCGTGGACGCCCTGGTGCGAGCGAACGCGGGCGTCGGTCTCGGTACGCGACGCGCGATGCTGACGATCGAGCTGAGCAATACGTTGCGGGTGGCTGAACGCACGCGGCTGCACGCCCTCGTGCTCGGTGGCACCGCGACCTTCGCGAAGGTGTGGCTCGGCGCGAACGTCTCGATCACCCATGAGGCCGCTGCATCGGTCCTGACCTCGGTGGGCTATGACCTGTAGAGCGCTCGTCGTCGGGCTGCTCGTCGTCTCGGCGTGCTTCGATGACGTCCCTGTCGTCGAGATGGCGACGCCGGCGTTCGTCGAGACGGTGCCGACGCTGCCGTTCGTGGCCCACGATGCCCACGCGACCTTCCGATGGCATGTGCTCGAGTCTCCCGAGGACAGCGTCGTCTCGCGCGCAGACTCCATCAGTCCGCGTCCGATGTTCCAGTTCAATCGCCGGGGCTTGTACTTGCTCGATCGCTGGATC
>JACCQV010000713.1 GCA_013813945.1 Deltaproteobacteria bacterium
ATGCGCGCCAGCGTGCTCGTGCTCGGCCCGCTGGTCGCGCGTTATGGCCGCGCGCGCGTGTCACTGCCGGGCGGCTGCGCGATCGGTGCGCGGCCGATCGATCAGCACCTCAAGGGTCTGCAGGCGCTCGGGGCCAAGGTCACGCTCGATCACGGCTACATCGATGTCGAGGCGAAGCGCCTCAAGGGCGCGACCATCGTGCTCGACATGCCGACGGTGACCGGCTGCGAGAATCTGCTCATGGCGGCGACGCTCGCGAAGGGCCGCACCGTGATCGAGAACGCGGCGCGTGAGCCCGAGATCGAGGAGCTTGCGACCGTGCTCAACAAGATGGGCGCACGGATCCAGGGCGCGGGCTCGCCGATGATCACGATCGAGGGTGTCGACGAGCTGCACGGGATCGAGCACGCCGTGATGCCCGATCGGATCGAGGCAGGAACGTTTGCAGTCGCCGCGGCGATGACCCGTGGCGACGTGCTGCTCGCGAACGCGCGGCCCGAGCACCTCGAGGCGGTGATCGCGAAGCTGCGCGCATGCGGTGTCACCGTCACGGTCGAGTCCGGTGGCATCCGCGTCCGCGGCACCGGCGACCTCCATGCCGTCGACATCGTCACGCAGCCGCACCCAGGGTTCCCGACCGACATGCAGGCCCAGTTCATGGTGATGGCGTGCGTCGCGAAGGGGCAGTCGGTGATCAAGGAGATGATCTTCGAGAACCGCTACATGCACGTGCCCGAGCTCGGGCGCATGGGCGCGGATATCGTGATCGATGGGCGCACCGCGGTCGTGCGTGGCGGCGCGAAGCTCACCGGTGCGGCGGTGATGGCGACGGATCTCCGAGCCTCGGCGAGCCTCGTGCTCGCGGGTCTGCTCGCCACCGGCAAGACGGACGTGCTGCGCGTGTATCACCTCGATCGCGGCTACGAGACGATCGAGAAGAAGCTGCGGGCTGTCGGAGCGAAGATCAAGCGCGTCAAGGAGTGACGCGACGGTGATCGGACACATCCGATGACGCTGCATTCGACCTGCCGATCGCCTATCCTCACGTGGCCGTGACCCGCCCGTTGATCCTGGCGCTCCCCAAGGGGCGGATCCTCGATGAGTCCGCCGCCGTGTTCGCGCGAGCGGGCTATGACCTGTCACCGATCCTTGGTGATTCTCGGAAGCTGGTGCACGACTGCGGGCCGCTGCGCGTTCTCGTCCTGCGCAGCTCGGACATCGCGACGTACGTCGCACACGGCGCGGCGGATGTCGGGGTCGCCGGGAGCGACGTCCTCGACGAGGAGGGACGGGACCTGCTCGAGCCGCTCGACCTCGGCATCGGCCGGTGCAGGATGATCGTCGCCGAGCGAGCGGACGCACGGATCGATGATCGTTCGCTCTCGCACCTGCGGGTCGCGACCAAGTATCCACGCACGACGCGCGCGTACCTCCATAGGAAAGGGATCACCGCCGAGGTGATCAAGCTCTCGGGCGCGATCGAGCTCGGTCCGCTCACGGGCCTGTGCGACCGGATCATCGACATCACGCAGACGGGCGAGACGTTGCGCCAGAACGGGCTCGTGGAGATCGATCGCGTCGCCGAGGTCTCGACGCGGCTCGTCGTCAATCCCGCGCGGCTCAAGCTCGACGGCGACCGGCTCGGAGCGCTGATCGACGCACTCGAGCGCGCCGTCGGCTGACGGATCCGCGGCCGCGGGCTCACGCTCGCCTTGCGTCGCGTGTAGTATCGCGGTCGAGCGTGTCCTCCGATCTTCGCCCGTTCGTCGCCGAGGAGATCCGACTGCACCCCCGGGTTGCGTACCAGGGGTTGCTGTCCGAGGAAGGCGCTGCCACGCGCGTGGCTGCCGCGCTGCCGCCGCTCAAGCGGTTCCGCCACGACTACGCGGGTGCGATCTCGGTCGTCGACTGGGATCACCGCCTGCCATCCGCGCAGCTGGTGCTCCGCGTCTATGGCTACTACGGCGAGGACACCCTCGAGGCTGGGTTCGAAGCCTTCGATGACCGCCTCGAGCAGATCGCCGAGCGCGACAAGTACCCCGAGTTCGACGTGCCCGACTTCGACGGGCTCGCGGCCGATGAGGCCTACGAGATCGAGCTGTCTCCGGCGGGGACGATCGGGCGCTGCCGGCTGACCTCGGCGTGGCGCCGCACGGTCGCGTCGCGCGATGCGGCAGGCGCGGTCGCCCTCGTGCAGACCTGCGACGAGTACCAGAAGCTGGTCTCGGCCTCGCCTTCGCGGCCGACGTACCTGGGTGACCTCGAGGCGGTGTCGTGGACCCCACCGTGCGAGACCGATCACGATCGGTGGACGCTCGACGTCTGGTATCTGCTCGCATTCGACGGTCGGATCGGGTCGGGTCGCAGCTTCCTCGCGGACCTCGACACCAAGCAAATCGTGTCAGTGCGCGACTTCTCGGTCCGGACAGGCTAGGTCGGTCGATCGTGCTTGCGGTTGGTCGCGGCCAGAGCGGATGCTCCGCGCCCTTGGAGGCGCCATGTCCCTGCGTTTGATCGCAATGCTCGTGTTGTTCGGCGGGCTCGTCGCGTGTGGCCCCACGGCTCGGAACAATCCACCCGTGGAAGGCGGCGCGTGCGACCCCGGCGATAGCACCGAGTGCTTCACCGGGCAGGAGGGCACCGAGGGCGTCGGCCCGTGCAAGGGCGGCACACGATCGTGCGAGTCGACCGGCACGTGGGGCAGGTGCATCGGCGAGATCGCACCCTCGCAGGAGCTGTGCACCGATGGCGTCGACAACAACTGCAACGGCAGGATCGACGAGGACGAGGATCGCGACGGCGACGGCGTGACCACGTGCGGTGGCGACTGCTGCGACTCGACGGAGTGCAGCATGCCGGCGGCCGTCAACGCGGGTGCGTTCGATGCCGCGGGCAACGGGATCGATGACGACTGCAACGGCACCGTCGATGACACCCAGCTGTTCTGCGACATGGGCCTCGCCTCGGGCACGCTGAGCGCGAACGACTACGCGAAGGCGATCGACCTGTGCCAGACCGCGACGATGACCGAGAAGAAGTGGGGCGTGATCAGCGCGACACTCTCCCTGGCCGATGGCTCTGGCACGCCCGCGCCCCGGGCGCAGTCGATCCGAGATCACTTCGGGATGGGCGTGTTTCCGCGCGGCGGCCTCAACATGGCGCTGTTCAGCACCGGCGCTGCAGCCGGCCGCGGCGATAGCAACCCCGCCTACCAGGACTTCGAGAACACGCCATCGTTCAGCGGCAACGGCAAGACGTCGCCATTCCCGGCCGACTTCGTCGCGGCGAACGGTGGCTCGCTGCCCAACGCACCGGGTTGTCCCGACCCGAGCGGCAACGAGGCGAACGATCCGGTGATGCTGACGCTCACGGTCCGCGTGCCGACGAACGCGAAGTCGTTCAAGCTCGCGACGAACTTCTTCTCGTCGGAGTTCCCCGAGTACACCTGCTCCGAGTACAACGACTTCTTCGTCGTCCTCCTGGACTCGGCCTACAACGGGCCGGCCGCCAATCCGCCGGACAAGAACCTGGCGTTCTACCTGGGCAACGCGAGCGCGAAGTACCCGGTCGGCGTCAACCTCGCGCACGGCAACACGGGCCTGTTCACCCAGTGCGTGAACGGTGTGACAGGCTGCGCCGGCACCAGCGGCAACATCTCGACCTGCACCGGGACTGCCCAGCTCATGGGCACCGGTCTCGACACCCCGACCCCGGGCAGCTGTGACGCAGGCGCACTGCAGGGCGGCGGCACGGGCTGGCTCGAGACCAGCGGCAACGTGAACCCCGGCGAGATCATGAAGCTTCGTATCGCGATCTGGGACACGAGCGATCACGTCCTCGACTCGATCGCCATGGTCGATGGATTCCATTGGTCGGTTGATGCCTCGCAGCCCGGAACGGTCATCTTCCGCCAGTAGCCTGCCGGCGCTTTGCGCTTGCTCTTCGAGTGCATAGGAGAGATGTTCCGCGCCCTAAGGAGCCCCATGACCAAGCTCGCCTATTGCCTCGGAGTCTCAACATTTTTGGCAGTAGGACTGATGGCATGTGGCCCGTCCAGCGGTGCCCGCGAGTGTGCCGGCGGACCGACCGACACCGAGGTCGACCCGCTCAACTGCGGGTCCTGTGGAAACGCCTGCGCCGTCGAGTTCGCATGCATCCACGGCCGTTGCCTGGCGGGCGACTGCCAGCCGGGTGACGTCGAGGACTGTTACAACGGCGTCGAGGGCACGATGGACATCGGCCCGTGCGTCGGCGGCCAGCGGACCTGCGACGAGGGCGGCATCTGGAGCTCCTGCATCGGCGAGGTCGTGCCCGAGGGCGAGCACGGCCCGGCGTGCAACGACGGCGTCGACAACAACTGCAACGGCACGATCGACGAGAACGAGGACCGCGACATGGACGGCGTGTCCACGTGTGGCGGTGACTGCTGCGACTCGACCGAGTGCAGCAAGCCAGCGCTCGTCAACCAGGGCGCGTTCGATGCGGCCGGCAACAACTTCGACGATGACTGCAACGGCATCATCGACGACACGATTCTGCTGTGCGACCAGAACATCGCGTCCAACACGACGAACGGACTCGACTTCGCCCGCGCGATCGACATCTGCCAGACCGCAACACTCACCGACAAGAAGTGGGGCGTCATCAGTGGCGCGCTCACGCTCGCCGACGGCACGGGCACGGTCGATCCAGAAGGTCACTCGGTGCGTCCCCGCTTTGGTCAGGGGCTGATGCCCGCCGGCGGCGTCAACCTCGCCATCATCTCGACCGGCGGCGCCGCTGCCAAGGGCGATACGATGCCCGGCTACCACGACTTCGTGAGCTACACGCACACGGGCACGAACACCTCTCCGTATCCGACCGACTGGTTCATGCTGAACAACATGAACCTGCCGAACGCGCCGGGCTGCCCCGACCCGAGCGGCCTGATCGCGAACGACCCGGTCATGCTGAAGCTGACGATCCGCGTTCCGACCAACGCGAAGTCGTTCCGGCTGTCGACCAACTTCTACTCGGCCGAGTTCCCCGAGTGGACGTGCAGCTCGTTCAACGACTTCTTCGTCGTCCTCCTCGATTCGACCTACAACGGCACGCCCGCGAACCCGATGGACAAGAACCTCGCCTTCTACCAGCCGGTGGGAGCGATGACCAAGGTTCCCGTCGGCGTGAACCTCGGCCACGGCAACACCGGCCTGTTCACCCAGTGCATCAACGGCGAGACGGGCTGCTCGGGTCAGGCAGGCACGATCTCGACCTGCACCGCGACGAACCACCTCACGGGCACGGGGTTCGACGATCCCGAGTCCGGCTCGTGTGACACGAACTCCGTCACCGGTGGCGCCACCGGCTGGCTCGTCACGAGCGGCAACGTGACGCCCGGCGAGATCATCACGCTCCGCATCGCGATCTGGGACACCTCCGACCACGCGTTCGACTCGCTCGCCGTGATCGACGGGTTCCAGTGGTCGGTCGACGTCGCGCAGCCCGGCACGGTCATCTTCAACGAGAACCCCGGTCTGGCGCTGCCGCCCGCCGACGCGAACATCAACGCGACGCGCGTCCGCTAACTCAGCCTGGTTCGGTTTCAGGTTCCGCAGCGGCTGGTCGGTGGACCCTAGCCCGCGTCGCAGCGGTCGTCGGCGCGTGGCACCTGACGCGAAGCAAGATCCCGCACGAGCCTCAACTCCGTTCGCAGGCGCTCGAGGCAGCGGTCAGATGCTGGCGCCCCGACGCTCACGACATCGATCGCCTCCGCCAGCTCCATCGCCGCGGTCGAGAAGCAACCACGATCCCGGAGGTTGGTGGCGAGCTCGAGATACGCACCGGCGATGTCCTCGACGATTCCGCGCCGCAGCGCCGCTGCGATCTGGCGGTGCAACGATCGTGTCGACCGGGTTCGCGGAGGATTCGAGGTACCGCGTGCGAGCGGGCGCATACGACTGGTGGTCGCGTCGCACCGAGGTGCCGGCCGTGTCGCGGCGACACTGGCAACGAGAGCGCGGCGAAGCGCGTGCGCGAAGGTCCCTGCGCTCGAGAACCGCTCGCCCGCCGTCTTCGCGAGCGCACACAGCACGACCTGATCGAACGCCGGCGGGATGCCTCGGTCAGGGTGACTCACGGACGGCGCCGGGACGTCGAGTGCGAGATGCGCGCGCAGGATCTCCTGGTAGGGCTTGCCCGTGAACGGCCGGTGCCCGGTGAGGAGATCGTAGAGCACGATGCCGACCGAGTAGAGATCTGATGCGAACGTCGGGACTCGACCCGCGATGATCTCGGGCGCCATGTAATCCGGGGTGCCCGCGATCTGGAGCGCTCCGTCGACCGGTGGGCGTTCGGTCTGAGCTCCGTCGACGATCGCGAGCCCGAAGTCGAGAAGCTTGATGCAGGGTCCGGTCTCGCCTCGCTGCACGATGACGTTGTCGGACTTGACGTCGGCATGAACCACTCCCGCCGCGTGCGCTGCATCGAGTGCCCACAGCAGCTGCTCGCCGAGCTCCACGATCTGATCCAGCGGCAGCGGACGGTGCTGATGCGCGTAGTGAAGCAGGCTGGGTCCGCGCACGAGCTCCATCACCAGGAACGGATGTCCCGACGGGGTGCGGTCGTAGTCGAGGATCGCCACCGAGTTGACGTGGGAGAACCGGCCGGCCGCGATCGCCTCCTGATGGAACCTCCGGAGGTGCTCCCGATCCGCGGCCAGCTGCGGATGCATCACCTTGATCGCCACGGTGCGGGCGAGCGCCGAGTGAGCGGCCTCGAACACGGTGCCCATCCCTCCCTCTCCGATCACATCGAGGAGGACGTACTTGCCCGCCAGGACATCGCCTGGTCCGCTACAAGCCGGCACCTTCGCGGGAAACACCCTCTCGCACCCAGCAACCCTCGTGCCTCGACCGCCGCCGGCACAAACTGTCCCGATGCTTACGGGTTCTTGCGCGGCAGTGCGCTCTCGCGTCCCACCGCACCCGCCTCCGGATGGTCACCCGGGACCGGCACTCTGCGCCGACGCTACGGTCGTGGAGCGACCGTGATCAGGGCGCGCGCCGGCGTCCGCCGTTCAACATCAGCGATTGATCACGTGGATCGCTTCGCCGAGCGCGACGGCAGCTGCTTCCATCATCGCCTCCGAGAGGGTCGGGTGCGCGTGGATGGTGAGGCGGAGGTCATCGGCGACCGCCCCCATCTCGATCGCGAGCGTGGCTTCGGCGATCAGGTCACTCGCGCCGTTGCCGACGATGTGAACGCCGAGCAGCTCACCAGTGCCGGCATCCGCGATGACCTTGACGAAGCCGTCGGTGTCGTTGACGGAGAGCGCGCGTCCGAGCGCCGCGAACGGGAACTTCCCGATCTTGAGCTTCGCGTGACCCTTCTCCTTGGCCTCGTCCTCGGTCAGGCCGGTGGTCGCGATCTCGGGATCCGTGAACACGACCGCGGGGATCGTCCGCACGTCGAACGCTGCCTTGTGACCCGCGATCACCTCGGCGACGACCTCGCCCTCCTTGGTCGCCTTGTGCGCGAGCATCATCCCGCCGATCAGATCGCCGATCGCATAGATGCCGGCGACGTTGGTGCGCTGGTGATCGTCGGCGAGGACAAAGCCGCGCTTGTCCATGGTGACGCCGGTGGCGTCGAGGCCGAGGTTCTCGCTGTTCGGGCGCCGGCCGATCGACATCAGGATCTTGTCGGTATCGATCGCCGCGGTCTTGCCACCCTCGAGCTCGACGGTGAGGACGGCCCGATCACCCTTGTCCTCCCAGCTCTTCGCCTTGGTGTTCAACATGACCTCGACGCCCATCTTCTTGAGCTTGCGCTCGACGACGGCGACGCAGTCCTTGTCCATCGTGCCGAGCAGACGCGGCATCGCCTCGACGACGGTGACCTTGCTGCCGAGCTTCGCGTAGACCATGCCGAGCTCGAGGCCGATGTAGCCGCCGCCGATCACGACCATGCGCGGCGGCACGGCGTCGAGCGCGAGGGCGCCCGTCGAGTCGATGATCCGGTTCTGATCGGTCTTGAAGCCGGGGATCTCGATCGGGCGAGAGCCGGTCGCGAGCACGATGTTCTTGGCGATGATCGTCTGCTCGCCCGTCTTGGTCTTCACGGTGATCCGGTGGCCATCCGGTCCGGGCTTCCCGAGCGTCGCGGTGCCCTCGATGACCTCGACACCGTTGCCTTTGAGCAGGCCGCGGACGCCGGTCGTCAGCTTGGTGACGACGCCGCCCTTCCAGCTCTGCAGCTTCTTCATGTCGATCGTCGGCTTGCTCGCGATCTGGATGCCGATGTCCTCGGCGTGCCCCATCTTCTCGAACATCTTCGCCGCGTGAATCACCGCCTTGGACGGGATGCAGCCGACGTTGAGGCAGACCCCGCCCATGTACTCGCGCTCGATGATCGCGGTCTTGACCTTGAGCTGACCGAGGCGGATCGCAGCTGGATAACCACCGGGACCGGCACCGATCACGACGGCATCAAAACGGAGGTCGGACATGGACCGTTCCTACCGCGCCTGCCGGGCCCTGCCAATGGAAGCTCAGCGCCGAGTGACCGACTTCGTCGTGGCGTCCGTCAGCCGCAGATCGGCGAGCTGGTTCTGGAACTTGACGCGGGTGAGCATCAGTTGTTCCTGTGCATCGACCACCGCGATGGTCGTGCGCTGGATGCGGTCCGAGGTCTCGGCCAGCTTGGCGCGGAGCGACCCCATCAGCTCGCCGCCCGTGCGCACGGCCTTGAGGGTCACGAGCTGGGCGTGGAGCTCGCCCGAACGCGCGCGATACTCGCCCAGCTGATCGCGCAGGGTCGCGATCTTGTCGAGCAGGTCGGCGCTCGTGCGGTGGGTGGCCAGCATCGCTTCGATCTGCGCCTTCAGCGGAGCCGACGCGCCTGGTTCGTCGATGAACACCTTCATCATTCCCAGGCCCGCGTCGGAGGCGAGCTGGAACGTTCGCTGTAGCGGCGTCGCCTCGGCGATCGTCACCTGCTTCGTTTCGCCGGCCGCGAGCATGATCTCGAACAGCTGGGAATCGCCGACCCGCGTGAAGCTGGAAGGATGCTCGAGCAGCGTCCAGCCGAGCTCGAGGCGATGCCGCAGGTAGACCTTGGCTGGCTGGGTGAGCCGACTCGTCACGGTGAGCTTGGTCTGCCGGCGATGCTGGACCTCGGCGGTCAGGACGCCGCGCTGCAGGGTGACGAGCTTCGCGATCTTGTCGTGCTCCGAGCTGGAGCTCTCGACGACGACCTGCTTGTCCAGTGCGAACGGCACGACGACCGACGCGCGCGGAGGAACCGGTTCCGTGATGCCTTCGCCGATGAACCGGCCCTCGCCATACACCGTGACCGGGCCTGGCTCGAGCGTGTCCGACGTCGGGTTATCGAGGCGCACCGCTTTGAAGGCGAAGCGCTTGTCACCGCGATCGGAGATCGGATCGTAGAGGTAGACCACCCCACCGGTGGTCTCGCCGTGGACGATCGCGACCATCGCGCTGGTTCCCGCACGCACCGTCATCGGGCGATCGGCCATGAAGTGGCTCTCGCCGACCGGCGTGTCGCCGCCGAGATCGCGGACCTTCTGCGTCGCGGGCTCCGGCTTGGGCGGCTGGTCGACGGCGAGCACGCGCACCTGGGTGCCTTCGCCCGGGCCGATCCGAGGCACGATGTGAATGCGCGTGGCCGGCACGCCGTCGTCGACCAGCTTGTTCTTGACCGCCGCGCCGCGCGCTGTCGCCTGCGCCTCCGAACCCGGCGTGCCGTGGACCTCGATCACGATGTTCTTGCGACCCTTGATCACCTTGTCGGCGATCGTCTGAAGCTTCTCGTCGCCTTGCTTGACGGGTGGCGGCGGAGGGGGAGCCTCGTACGAGCTGCTGCTGTCGCCGCGGTACCCGTCGAAGCCCCCGAAGTCGCGGTCGCGCATCGAGCCCGGCGCTGCACCCAGGGTGGAGTCCATCGCACGGCCGGGGACCGCGATGTTACGGGTGTAGCCCCCGTCGACCCGGACCGACTGCGACGTACTCGTCGGATTGATCATCGGTGCGCGTGATGTGATCGCGATGGTCTCGCCACCCGCCCGCGACGAGTCGAGCTTCTGAGACACCGGGGTGACCCTGGAAGCCGCGACGGTCACTCCGCCGCGCTCGACCTGTATCTCTGCGTAGAAGAACGTCACCGAGTATGTGCCCGGCGCCAGCGAGATCGCATACGCGCCATTCTCGTCGGTGATCGCGGTCTCGGTCTGCTTCGAGCCCTTCGTCGTCGCGACGACCGTGACGCCCGCGAGCTTCTCGCCGGTCCGGGAGTCTGCGATGACGCCTTGCACGCCCGTCGAGATCGAGCCGTACGTCAGCCCGGTCGTGTTGACGCCATCGACGTGGTACTGGTTCTCCTTCGCCGACGAACCGCTGAACGCGACCCCGCTGCCCTCGACGGGTGCCGGCTGCTTGACGTCGGAGCGCTGTGCACTGGCACCCGTCCGCACCTCGTTGGCGTCGAGCGAGACGAGCTCCTCTGCACCGATGGCCTCGGCGTAGGGCGAGACCCCGGTCGGCGGAGCGATCGCGAACTTCTCTTCACCTGCGAGCAGATCGCGGTCGATCTGCCGCACGCTCCACAGGTCGTAGCGGAACGCGAGCGCCGAGCTCGCACCGACCCCGACCAGCACGCCCTTCCAGTCTTCCGTCGTCGTGTTGTCGACGATGGCCCACCCCTCGAGCATCACCTTGCCCCCCGAGCCGACCACGATCCGGTAGCTCGGCTTCCATGCCGGTGCCTCGGTCACGTAGGTCAGGAGAACTTCCGCCCGCTTCACGTCCGTCGTCTCCAGGGTCATCGTCAGGTAGCTGCCGTCGTCGGCCTCCTTTCGAGGGATGGTCACCGACAGCGGCTTGCGCGTCACCGGATCGACGACGGTGAGCGACTTCAGGAAGTCATCGACGCGATCGCGCGGGACGTGCACTGTCAGCTTGCCGTCGTGGACCACGGCACGCCGCTCGTAGAATGCGACGCCATTTCTGTACACGACGACGCGGCCGAGGACGCCACCGTCGACGTGGGACGGCGAGCTTTTCAGGCAGCCGGCGAACACGAGGGCCGCGAGGGCAAGACGAAGGGTGCGCATGCATCCATCTAGACCTGCACCTCACGAGCGAGCGAGGACGTGCTGCTGACGCCGCGTGTCGCTGCTGCGCAGAATGCGGTGTCGCACTCTGCGAGGTGTCGCACGCAGTCGACGACCTCGACCGGGATCAACTGCCGTGCTGGTGCGGATTCTTGGCGCGCGGCCCGTCGGCGATCGCCGCGAGCTGCTCGCGCAGGAGCCACGTCGGCTCCTCGAACACGTCGTCGATCAGCGTCGACAGCTCGGGGGCGCCGATCGCCTCCTGGCGCGCGATCGCCTCGCGGACATCGACCTCGATCTGCTGCGCGAGTGCTTCCCGTGCACCGGTCACGATCCAGCCGCGCGCGAGCAAGAACGTCTCGAGCCGCCGGATCGGATCGCGATGCGCTTTCCACACCTCCGTCACCGACTCGTCGCGATAGCGGGTCGGGTCATCCGACGACGAGTGCGCGCTGACGCGATAGGTGAGGAGCTCGAGGAACGTCGGGCCATCTCCGCGGCGCGCCTTGTCCGCCGCGTAGGTGACCGCCGCATGCACCGCCAGGACATCATTGCCGTCGACGCGCAGCGCCTCGACGCCATAGCCCACGCCCTTGATCGCGATCGTCTCCGACGCGGTCTGCGTGTGACCCGGGGTC
>JACCQV010000718.1 GCA_013813945.1 Deltaproteobacteria bacterium
GTGCGCGCAGGCGTCGTCCCCGAGTCGCGGTCGCGGCTCGGTGCGCTCGCCATCGCGCACATCGATCCCAGTAACAAGGGCGCCGCGCTGATCGTCGGCCTCACCGCCGACGTGATCAGCCGGGTTCAGGTCCAGGCCGCCGCGCTGATCGGTCCCGCATCGGGTGTCTATGTCGGCGGGTCCTTCGCCTTTCTGGAGGGCCGCGTGCGCCCGATCCTCGCCGTCGGTCTGCCGGTGTTCTTCTCCGATGGACCTCGGGTCGCGCTGCGTGGCGCAGCGGGTGTCGAGCTCGAGATCAACCGCCACTTCGCCGTGATCGCCGAGCTCGGCGTCGAGTACCTGGTCAATCCCGAACCGGGCCTGACCAGCACGCTGTTCATTCCGGCGATCGGCGCGACAGCGCGACTCTAGAGCCGCGTCAGGAACCGCGTGGCTTCGCTGGCACGTGGCGAACGACCGCCGTGTCGGCCACGACCTCGACGCGGTCGTCGCCCGGCGGAGCCGAGATGACGACGACGTCGCCGCGATCGGCCCGCTCGAGATCGCGATTGGCATCCGTGCGATGACGGCGCAGCAAGCGCAGCGATACCCAGCCCGGGTCGCTGCACCCGGTGACCTCGTGCTTGCCTTTGGGAGACCGCGACGGGCTGACGATCCTCCATGCGCCCGGACCCTCGACGACGGACAGCGGCTGACGGCGAAGCACGAGATACGAGAACTTCATCCCGTCATCACGCAGGTGGGTGAGTCGCGACAGCTCGCGCGTCAGTGGTGGAAGCTTGATCGTTCGATCTTCGTGGCACCAGTCGTTCGGATTCGCGAGGGACGGGCAGGGGGCACCGGCGCGCGTGCATGGCGCGAACACGTGGCCCGCACCGGTCGCGAGGATCACGTCGCGTAGCTCGTGGAGAGCACGCGCGGTCTCCCGGAGTGCGGGCTCGATGATGATCACTGCACCGTCGTCACCGATCGCCGCGAGTGCGCGCTCGACGAGCGCTTG
This sequence comes from Deltaproteobacteria bacterium, assembly GCA_013813945.1. Classification (GTDB taxonomy): domain Bacteria; phylum Myxococcota_A; class Polyangia; order Haliangiales; family Haliangiaceae; genus JABFXX01. Next base: position 1,001 of record JACCQV010000718.1, read on the forward strand.
TCGTGCGGGCGCCGCCAGCTCGTTGAGCAGCGTCCCGATCACCACGAGGTCGACGCTCGCGAGCTTGGCGCCGGTTGCGTCGTCCGTGCGCGGCGTGAAGGTCACGTCGAGGCCACGCACGGTGGCGAGCTGGCGAACTGCAGCGGCCGCAATTCCGAGCGCCGCCGCGTCGCGATCAATCGCGGTGATCGAAAGCCCGATCGGTGAGCCGAGCCGGGTCACCGCCTCGATCAGGCCCAGGCTCATCGCACCACAGCCAGCGCCAAGATCGATCACGCGGAGCGGCCTTGCCGCGGGCAGCGCATCGCGATTCGCGAGCTCGACGAACGGAACCGCGACCTTCATCGCATCGGCGATCGTAAAGAACACCGCCCGCGCGGCGAGATCGCCTAGCTTGTCGGCAGGCGACCCGAGTCGGGCGCGGTCACTCGTGTAGCGCTCCGAGCGATCGACGATCGCCTTGATCAGCGGCGAGGTCTGGAGCTGGGCATCGCCGACGGTTGCGCGGGTGGCCGCGTAGACGGCGTCCTCGAGCTCGCGACCCGGAGACAGCGCGAAGCTCAGCCGGCGTCCTTGTCTTTGTCGGTGGACTTCCCGTCGGAGTTGACAGTCTCGGCGTCCCACGACGAGTCGAGCTCGGGCGTCGCAGCGTTCATCACGGCGGTCTTGGCTTCGGTCGAATCGGGGCTCGCCGTGGGCGTCGCCGCGAGGTCCTTCGGCGTTCGCGTCTGCGGCGGGATGGTATCGGCGTGGCCGTCGGGCGCGTCCTCCATCACACGCATGGGCTGGGTGGGCCGGCCCGGCGTCGGTGGTCCCGCGACGCGCGGTGGCCGTGCCAGCGGATTCGCCACAGCGGTCTCGGTGGGCTCGTCGGCGGCGAATGGATTGTGCGAGAGCTCGACCGGCTGCGTCGAGTCACCCTCGACCTGCGATGGGACCGCCTCCAACACGTCGGTGACGTGGACGACGACACCGGTGATGTTGTCGTGTCCACCGCGCGTCTTCGCGAGCTCGACCATCTCGGCGATCGCCGCGCCCGGATCGGGTGCGCTGAGGCGCTGTGCGATCTCGTCTTCGGACGGGAAGTAGTCGTGCAGGCCATCCGAGCACAGCAGCACGCGATCATGCTTCTTTAGCGTGACGTGCGCCATCTCGACGCCGACATCGGCGGATACGCCGATCGCGTTGACCAGTATCGTTCGCAGCGGCGAGACCTGCGCCTCCTCGATCGTGAGCTTGCCCTCGATCACGAGGACCTCCGCCACCGTGTGGTCGGTCGTGATCTGCGAGGGCTTGCCGTCGCGGATCAAGTACGTGCGGCTGTCACCAACGTGGGCGACGAACGCCTCGGGTCCTGCGACGAGCACGACGTCGAGCGTGGTGCCCATGCCGGCCTTGTCGGATTCGTTCTGTCCGCGCTGATAGACCGCCTGGTGCGCGGACAGCACGGCGCTCTGCAGGAGCTGCACGATGCCGCGACGACCGGCATCGCTCGGTGCTTTCTTGAACGCCTCGATCTCGACGCGCGAGCCTTCGAGGGTCACCCGGACGCTGTCGACGGCCATCGCGGAGGCGATCTCACCGGCGGCGTGACCGCCCATTCCGTCGGCGACGATGAAGAACCCTCTGGCGGCGTCCTTGAACGCGGAATCCTCGTTGTGATCCCGGACCATCCCGATGTCCGTGACGAGCCACGCCTCGAGCGTGATCGTGCTCGCCGCGTCCGACTGGTCTTGAAGATCACTAGCCATTCAGATGCCTTGAACTACGGAATCTTCGCCCGGGCAACCCCCGGCGGCAAGCGTTCCAACGGAAATGCGTCTCACTGCTGCCGATCGATCTCGATCGGCGGGGGCGGAGCGCCCTGCGCGGCCAGTGCCCGGCCCTGTGCCGAGAGCCGTGCCACGCACAGCTCGATCGCCTGGGGCTCGCGGTCTGTCGTGACGAACCGCCGCCCGAGGCGTTGCGCGACGGCCGCTGTGGTTCCGGAGCCTGCGAACCAGTCTGCGACGCGATCGCCGGGCCTGGTCACGGCGGCCAGGATTCGCTCGATCAGACGCTCGGGCTTCTGCGAAGGCCACCCGGTACGTTCGCGATCCGAGTGATTCAGGGTCTCGATATCGGTCCACCAGTCCTCGGGAACCTTGCCGGCGGCGACCGGATAGCGGTAGACGCGGCCGGTCTTGCGGTCGGTTTTTTCCTGGACCGCCGTCCCACCGTCGAGGACGACGCGCATGTGCGAGCCGCCGCGTCGCGCCACCCGGACCGCATCCGGGTAGAACGCCCAGTCATCGCTGCGCGAGTACCAGAGGATGGTGTCGTGCTTGCGCCCGAACCCGCGGCGGCCCTTGCCACCGACGGCGTAACACCAGATCAGCTCGTTGATGAAGCGCTCGCGGCCGAACAACCGATCGAGTGCGACCTTCACGTAGTGGACGGCTCGATAGTCGAGGTGGACGAACAGCGAGCCATGAGCCGCGAGCGCGCGGCGGCTATCCGCGAGCAGGGGCACCAGCCAGGCGACGAACGCATCGGGATCATCCGCACGATCCACGTACCGATGGCCGCGGCCCTTCTGCACGAGCCCGGTTCCAAACGGGGGATCGATGTAGATCGCATCGAGGACCGCGTCGGGGAGCTGCGCGAGGACCGTGAAGCCGTCGCCGCAGATGACGCGGTCAGCGTCTCGAATCGAGCTCCCGAACTCGAGTCGCTCGACGGTTGGCAGCGAGTCGCATGACTCCATCTCCGCGTCGACAGTACACTGACCGCGTGCGCTTCGGCCCGTGGTACCCGCTCGCCGAGGCCGGCGATCACGCTCCGGCCGCCGAAGGGATCTTGCAGGTCCGGCTCGCGACTGGCCTCGTCGAGTACCCCCGCGGCAAGAGCGCCATGCTGTGGTACGAGCACGCCCCAGATACCCGTGCGGCAGCGCTCGCCCTGGCCACGGCGCACGCCCACAATGATCTGGTGTGCCGCCACCTGATCGAGATCGAGGACGCTACTGACCTCGCTGCATTCTGTGCCAGATTGATGACAGAGTTCGTCCGCCGGTTCGGAACGCGCCCGATCTATCACCGATGAATCTCGTCGAAGCCGAATCTGTAGGACCCGTCGAAGGCGACGCACCGCTGGTCACACCGCCGCGGCCGCCGCATCGTCGCGTCTCGGTGTCGTTGCTGTTCACGCTCACCGTGCTGATCGGCACCGTCGTGACCATCTACATGACGTTTCCGGCGCGCAACAACATCCTGGTCACCGAGGCGATCGCCCAGCATCGCGTTGCGCAGACCTGGGACCTGACGAATCCGACGGCCGCGGAGATCCGGGCGTGGGCGATCGGCATCGCGGGCAAGGATGTGCCGCTGCCGAGCGACACCACGACGGTTACCGGCGCGCGCCGGATCGAGATCCTCAACCGCGACGCAGCGCTGATGCGGGTGAAGGTCGGCAGCGAAGAAGTGACGTACTTGATCCAGCGAGCGCGCGGCATCGCGCCAGAGAGCACCGATCGCCAGGACGGCGATCTGCGTGCGATCGCCTGGCGACGCGGCAAGTTCACGTGCGTTGGCGTCGGCCCCGAGGCCACGCTGGCGACGTGGCGCACCGCGTTCCGCTGATCACTCCGGTCGGATCGTCACGCAGGCGCGGCCGCTGTCCTCGCCGCTCGTGATCGTCACGCACACGCGGTTCGGCTGGTCTCCGTTCAGCGTGAACGCGCCGGGAAGGACGACGCGGTTACCGCAGGCCAGGGTCGCGGGCTCGAGTGGACGATCGATCTCCGGGCGCCCGCTCTCGGTCACGCCGACCGCGAACGTCGCCGACCCCGCGGGTGGACACGTCACGACGACCTTCCAGCGATCGCCGGCGGCATAGGTCCGAACGTCATCACGGATCACGCCGGCGCGCTCGCGCACGACGTCGATGATCACCTCGCCGACACCCTTCACGGCGACGACGTCCTCGCGACGCGCTGTCGTGTCGCGCCACGGCGCCAGGATCAGGAGTGCGATCGCCGCCGCCGCCGCAAGGCCGAGCGCCGGCACGAACCAGGTCCACCAGCTCGCCCGGCGCGGCGCGACGTCGGGCATCGCGAGCACGGGGAGTGCGACGACATCGCGGCGGATTTCCTCGAGGGCGCCCTGGCATGCCGAGCAGCCAGCGAGGTGCGCGCCCGTCGCCGGATCGGTGGCTCGGCCCGCTGCGAACAGCTCGAGCCGGAGCCACGAGATCGGCTCGCCGATGCATGGGAGCGACGTCATGCGGACGCCTCCTGCCCGCGCAGGGCGATCACCTCGTCGCGGATCCGGTCGAGGCGCTTGCCGATCGTCTTGCGCGACAGGTGGAGGTGCTCGGCGATCTCTTCCTGGGTCATGTCGTCGACGAACCGCGCGACCAGCACCTCGAGG
>JACCQV010000742.1 GCA_013813945.1 Deltaproteobacteria bacterium
GCGGGGCTGGCGACGGATCACAGTCGTTCTGGTTGCCACCCGAGACATCGAAGCTCGCCGGCCAGATCGCGGCCGAGCTCGCGCTCTTCATGTAGTACGTGTTCTTGATCAGCAAGTTCGTACCGAACTGAGCGCGCGACGCTACGCCATCGATGTCGGTCCCGAACTGATTGAAGTACGCGATGATCGTGTTGTTGATCCGGCCGGCGGTACCGCGGCGCATGTGCATGCCGCCCTGCTTCTTGGCCGAGGACGGTCCGTCGCCGCCGATCAGCGTCGCGTTCCAGATCTCCGGCGAGCTGCGCGGCGACAGGTCGTTGTTGTTCGGGTTGTTGTCGGCCTCGAACCCCTTGTCACCACGGCCCTCCTTCTGCTGGACGATCACGAACTGCGCGCGGCCGGCCCACCCGAAGTCCCAATCGAGACCATCGTCATCGGGTTGCGTGATCACGAGGTGCTTGACGTTCACCGCACCGCCGAAGATCTCGATGCCATCGTCGAGCCCCAGGTGGGACTGCACATAATCGACCTCGGTCAGCGAGCCGCAGCCACCCAGGGTGAGGCCGTTGAGCTCGACGTCGGTCGCGAGCGCGAAGCCCGCGTACTCGATCCGTGTGTAGCGCAGCGTGCCGCAGTTGTGACCGGGGTCCGAGCCGCCGTACCGGACGCGTTCGCCGAACGAGGCTGCAAAGCCCTCGATCAGGTTGGTGCCGCCCGTCACGTTGATCGGAGCCCTGCCGAGGACGACCACGCCGCCCCAGTCGCCCGAGGTCGGGGTCGTCTGCGCCGAGGTGAACACGATCGGCTCGGCTGCCGTTCCGATGGCGACGATCTTGGCGTCCTTGGTCACCGTCAACGCACTTCCGTTGTCGCCCTTGACCGTGGTGCCGGCCTCGATGGTCAGCGTGCCGCCGGTGACGAACACGTAGCCCTTGAGCACGTAGATCGTATTCTTGGTCCACGTGGTGTCGGCGCTGATGTCGCCGGCGGGCACATCGACGATCGTCACGCCCGGTGGGGCATCGGGCATCGGAGCAGCGTCCGGCTCGGGGCCATCGTCACCGGTGAGTCCCGAGTCGTTGGTGCATGCCGCGGTGGTTGCGAGGCCTAGAGCGGCCAGCCAGAGAGTGGTCTTCGTCATGTGAGGTCCTTTGCGAGTTGAGGTCGAGAATCAAGGCGTCCAGTCGAGTCCCAGCGAGACGGAGACTCCCGGCGCATAGCTGTTGACGATCACGTCGTCCTGCTCGACGCGAACGCGCTGGTTGAGCACGTTCGCGACGCTGAGCTTCAACTTCAGATCTTTGCTCATCGCGCGCGACGCGACGAGATCCACCCGATGCATGGGCCGGTCGTACGTATCGGGGAGTCCCTCGATCCCGACGTCGGTGATCCTTGGTCCGACGAGGTTGTAGAGCACGTTGATGTTCGCGATCCGCGGGTCCGCCCAGCCGACGTTGAGGTTGACCACGTACGGGGCCTGGCCGTAGAGCGGGCGGTTGCGGTGGGTCAGCAGCATCTGGTCTGCACCGAGCTGGACGCGCGAGCGCATCACCGCGAGGTTGGTCCCGACCTTGAAGCGCCGGAGCTCGGGGGCCACGCGAGACAGCGAGGTGCGCGCTTCGAGCTCGAGCCCGACGAGGTTGCCGCTCTTCGCGTTGAGGAACGTCGCGTCGGTCTTCGCGTTCGCGAGCACCTGCTCGATCGGATCGACGAAGTTCTTATAGAACCCGCTGACCGCGAACACCTCGTCTTCGCCGGGGAACCACTCCCAGCGGAGATCCGCGTTGTGGATGTGCGTCGTCTCGAGCTCGGGGTTGCCGGAGATCGAGCGGCGGCGGATGTGATCGAAGAACAGAAACGGTGCCAGCTCGCGGAATCGCGGTCGGGTCAGGGTGTAGCTGTACGCCGCACGGACGTTCATGTCCGTTCGCGGGGAGTAGACGACGTTGGTCGCGGGCAGCATGTCGTCATCGGTTCGCGCGATATCGCGCTCGAGCCCACCGACGGCGAACCGCGTGCCGTTCGCCATCTCTTGCGCGGCATGCTCGTAGCGGACGCCGCCGATCGCACGGAGCTTCTCGCCGAGCTCTACCTCGCCCATCGCATAGCCGGCGTAGGTATCGAGCGTTGCCTGATAGGCGTCCTCTTCCAGCGTGCTCTCCTCGAGCTGGAACTCGGGACCGATGTGCTGCTCGTCGAACATCGCCTCGCCGGCGAGGCCGCGTACCATCGGATCGCTGCCGACGTACTTGTAGCGGAACCGACGTCCTCCGAGCTCGCGGCTCGACAGCTGCGCCATCGTTCCGGCCTGCAGCTGGACCCGGCCGACCTTCATGCGAAGGTCCGCGCCAGCGCCACCCGCGAGATCGTCGAGCACCTGCCAGAAGTGCTGCCCGGATCCCGGCTGGTCCTTGTACTGCCGCTGGCCGCTCGCCGAGTCGATCGTGTAGATCAGGTCCCGGCTGTCGAGCTCGCGGCGCGACGTCGTGGCGACGTTGCCCTGCCAGCGCAGCTCGATGCGGCGTGCCCGACTGAGGTGATGCTTGCCGCGCAACTGCGCGAACGCGAGCGAGCGCTCGACGAACGACGTACGCGAGACATCGATCTCCGAGCCATCGGTCTCGCTGTACCCATTCGCCATCGAGCTGACGTCCTCACCGACGTGCGTGTAGAGGCCGAGGAGGCTGACCTCATCGTTGGGCGTGAGATCGACACCGACGTTTGCGAGGGCACCGACGGTGGCCTCCGCGGTTCCGACCTGGTAGTCGAGGCTCTCGGTCTGTGCGAGCTGGTCGTTGACGAGCGCGACGCGCGCGGTGCGACCATCGCGTGCGGTGAAACCGCGACGCAGCATCGCGCTGCCGAGGTAGCCGATGCGCTTGCCGCCGAGCTTGCGGGTGTCACCGACGGTGACGTTGAGTCCGAGGTTCGGCGAGATGATCTCGCCCTCCGGCGTCCAGACATTCGGCATCGCTTCGCCGATCGCCTCGGTCTCGCCAGCGGTCATGCCGCGAACGGGTCGGTTGCGCGGCACCACCGCGGGCAGCGCGCGATCGCCGCTGTCGAACCCGACGAAGCTCGAGAAGCCATGAACGTTGGCATTCGACAGCCCGCTCTGGCCGGTCGACGTCGTGTTCGCAGACGTCGAGAGGCCCACCTTCATCTCGAAGCTCGTGGGGAACGAGCTGGTGTCGATCGAGAGCGTCCCGCCTCCGAACTGCCCGGGCAGATCGGCCGAGAAGCTCTTCATCACGGTCATCGTCGAGAGGAGGTTCGTTGGAAACAGGTCGAGTGGGACCGCGTTGCGATCTGGCTCGGGGCTGGGGAGCAGGACCCCGTTGAGCAACGTCGTCACGTAGCGTCCCTCGAGGCCGCGGAGTGCGACGTACTTGCCGTCGGTGACGGTGACCGCGACGACACGCTTCATCGCGTCGCCTGCGTTGCTGTCAGGGGTCCGCGCGATCTCCTGCGAGCTCACGGCATCGCTGACCGTGGAAGCGGCGCGGCGGACCGCGAGCACGGCGGACTCCTTGCGAACGTCGATCGTGCCGGTGATCTCGATCGTCTCCTCGGTGCCCGTCGCGGGGACGGGATCGAGGTTGAGGCTGAGGTCGGTGGACTGCTGGTCTGCGACGGTGATCGCGCGCGACTGCTCGACGTACTCGGGGGTCGAGAACACGATCGTGTACGTCCCGGGTGGCAGCGCGATCGTGTACGTACCGTCGAGCTCGGCGACGGTGGTGAGGTCGCCGCCGCGAACGCCTTTCACCTGTATCGTCGCGGCGGGCAGTCCCTCCTTGGTGTTGTTGTCGAT
>JACCQV010000760.1 GCA_013813945.1 Deltaproteobacteria bacterium
GCCATCACGAAATGGTACGCGACCTCGCGCGCCTTTTCCGTCTCGACGATGCACTCGAACAGCCACTCCCCGTCGGTCTCGGAGGGCTCGACTTGCACGTAGGCGATCTCCGCCGGGAACACCAGAAGCTCTCCGACGAGCTCCTTGGCGCGAGCGAGCTGGACCACGTGGGTGTGCTCGTCCTCGGTCAGGAGGGTCCAGTGGAAGTCGTCGTGATCGATCAGGACGACCTCCGGGGTGCCGGCGCGGAGGATGCAGTTGGCGTGACCCGCGAGCCAGGTCCAGAACTTGCCAAAGCTCGTCGTCGTCGCCACCGCGGCCAACCTCTTGCTCTTACCCGTCGGACCCATCGCCGCGGAGCATAGCCATGGGCGGCCTTTGTGCAAGCGATCAGAACCGTCCGATGACCTGCGCTCCACCCCCGCCGCCCGCCGACATCATCGGAGTGACGCGGACGCGATCATCCGAGGGTGAATCGAAGACGTAGAGCGCCGTGGCGATGGCAGCAACACCGACGGTCAGCCCGCCGAGAATCCACGTCCCGGTGATCGCGTCATCCCGTCGTTCTAGCTGTTCGTCGTAGGCACGACGATCATCGTCCTGCGCATCGCCACGCTGTGTGATCGCGTCGAACTTGTCCGCCGCGCGCGCGTCCTGCACGGTCGCGTACACCCCGACCACGCCGGTCAGGATCAAGAGGCCACCGGACGCTGCGAAGGCCCACGGCACGGACCGGCGGCGAACCGTCTTGACGAGCGACTCCCGCACGGTGAGCTTCTGGCCTCGGGTCACGATGATCTCGCGCGCGATGGGCTCGCGGCCATCGCGAGAGATCGCGACCACGTGGCGGCCGGCAGGCACCTCGAACGTCGCCGGTGCCATCCCGACCGGGCGGCCATCGACGCGGATCCGTGCACCGGGATCGGTCTGAACGGTGATCTGCGCCGGCTTCGGCAGCAGCTTGACGTCGACGAACACCGCCGCGCCCTTGAACGCGCGATCGGTGCGATCGACCGGCAGATAGCCTTCCGCTTCGACGTGGATCGCGTGGGGCCCGGGCTCGAGATCGATCATCTCGTACGCCGGGACGGGCTTGCCATCGATCGTGGCGATGACCTTGACGGTCGCGGCATCCGGGAGGTCTGCGATCTCGCGCATCGCCCCGCCCTGACTCTCGTTCTCGAGGAGTGCGTTGATGCCGAGCGCCGTCCGCGCGACGACGGGAGCCAGCTTGACCATGCTCATGCCGCCGAGCTTGTCGAGCTCGCGTTTCATCTCGCCGAGGCTATCGGCGGCATCACCGACGCGGCCGCCGGTCTTCACCTTGTCGAGATACTCGGTGTACAGCTCGACGGAGCGCTTGACGTACTCGGGCCGCGGGTCAACGCGGAACTGCCGCCGATACGCCTGAGCGGCGGAGAACGCGATCTCCGGGATCGCGGCGGCCCTGTACGCTTCCTCGAAGTTCTGCGCGGCGGCGGCGAAGTTTTGCGCCTTGTACGCCTTCTCACCGGCGCGGAAATATCGCTCCGCGGCCTTCGTATCCTCCGCGCGCGCGGTCGCGGTGCAGAGCACGAGGACCATCATCACCGTGCGCATCACGGAGTCTTCTCCTTCTCGCAGTCGGCGGTATTGCGCGAGGTGCACTGCGTGTAGACGTGCAGGATGCTCTCCGTCGCGCCGCGCTCGAGCACGACGATGTCGTCGATGGCGTCGCCGTTGACGTCGCCGACCTCGATCTCTTCACCCTGACCGATCGAAAACAGCATCGCGACGTCCGTCGCCTGATCCGACAACCGAGATAACCGGTACACGGACCGCCCACCGGGCTGCTCGCAGACGGCGAACAGATCGTCGATCGGAGGCGGAGCGTTCCCGAACCGGGACACCGCGGTGGCTCGTCCCGACGCGAGATCGCCGCAGACCACCGGGATCCCCACGTGCGCTGCGACCAGCTCCGCCGGATCCTTGCAGCTCACCCCGGAACCATTCTCGATCGTGCAGATCCGGATGGCGGCATCCACCGGGGAACCGAATCTCCCCGGCGCAAACGAGATCGCCAGCTCGGACGAGTCAAACCCGACTCGCTCGATCGACCTCACTCGGCGGGCCGCGTTGCGACGAGCGAGCCCGAGCTCTGACGACCAGTTCGCCGACGCAACGTTGGGCATCGGCCGACACTGGCCGGTCAGCGCCGGATCCAGGGTCGCCGCATTGCCAAAGCCGTCGATCCCGATCACGACATCGAGTGTGGCGGTCTTCGGCCAGGCGACATAGCTCGCGAGGTTGGTGCAGAGGTCGGTGTCGGCGCTGTCACCCTGATCGAGACGTACTGCCGTGCAGTGCTGCAGCCGATTCGTCCCGCCGCACAGCGCGGCCCCCGAGATCTCGCCGCCCGGCGCGGTCGGGGTCACGTACAACAACGACATGTTAGGGGTTCTCAGCGTCGCCACGCCAAGGATGTCGTGGCCACCGCCTTTCCCGAACCGACCGGGAATGACGCCCGCGAGCTCCGCGGCCAGCAAGACATCGTCGTCGTTGATCGTGCCAAACGGGACGCCCTCGAGCTCGTTACGGGGATCGAAGAACGCCTGCATCGTTCGCTGAGGAGATCCGTGAAGCACCGCCAGCCGCTTCGCAGCTCCGGTTCCATAGAGCACGATCAGATCGTCGACAACCTCGAACGGATCCGTCGCGTCGGGGATATTGACCCGGATCATCGAGAACAGACCCTCGAACGAACCGACCGCTTGCCCGGGCAGCGGCCGATCGGACGACCCGTACGCGATCATCAAGCGGTGGACTCCATCGACGCTCTCGACATATGCGATGTCGGTCCGAGAGTTGCCGTCGTAGTCACCCGGCAGCACCCGTTCGACGACCTCGTCGGTGTCGAACCGGACCCGGAGGAAGCCGTAGACGTTCGGCATGGGAAATGGAATTCGATAGAGCAGATCGAGGTCGTCGGAGCTTGCCGCCCTCGCGACCAGATCGAACTTCTGGTCTACGTCGAGATGGAGCGCCTCGGCGCCATCGAGCACGCGGTCGGAGGCATAGAGCTGGCGCACTCTTGGCCCCAACGTAGCGTCCGGGGGCACGTACACGTAAACTCCGTCCGTCAGGACGATCCCGACATCGGAACCGTCGAGCTGGAGAGCGCCGAGCGGAGCACCGCCCGCCTTGAGCTGTCCACCGAGATCCAGACGCTGGATCGGCGTGCTCGACCCGAACATGCACGGAACAACCGGGGTGCCCTTGGGGTCAGCCGGCAGCCCGAGCAGCCGTCCTAGTTTGTCCTCCACGATCAGGGAAGGACAGCCCGTCGCCTCAAGCGCGACCAGGACGCCCCGCTCGGTCGGGGCGAGCGCCGGCGTACCCGCGGCGATCACCGTCAGCGTGAACGGGCTGGGGGGAGTCGAACCCGTCGCGATCTCGTCGAGCGCGATCGCGCAGACCCGTCCCTGCCCGTTCGATGACACGATCGTCGTGAACACCGCATGGAGCGTGACCGGCGGAATGAGGACCGACGGAATCACGTGCACGTGGCTGCGCTTCTCGGAGAACTCGGCCGCCGTGGCACCACAGAGCGAGATCGAGGCAACGACCTTCTCCGGCCCCTGACCGACGTCGAGAACGATGAGCTCGAGGCCGGTGCCTTTATCGATGACACCGCCGAGGAACCGCCCGCCGATGTTGAACGTCATCAGTGGCTCGCCCTCGTCGACCTCGGCGATGAGCTTCGGAAAGGTGTAGGGGGCCGGAACACCGAGGCCGAAGGTGAACGCGGCGATGCCGTCGATCGTGGGCACGAGGAGATCAGGAATGTCGTCTTCGTCGAGCTTCGCGAACGTCACCGGGCCCTGCGCGACCGGGGACTGCACGCTGGAGCTCGCCGACAGCGAGCCCGCGAAGTCACCGTAGAGCACGCTCACCGACGATCCGGACTGTGCGATCACATCGCCGATCAGATCCTCACCGACGTTGACGTTGGCGATCCGATACGAGTCGACCGCGACCCGAACCTGCGCAGCGTGGACGAAGCTGCCCGCGGGGGCATGGCACAAGCCATCGGGACCGCACACGAACCCAGGACCGCCAACCGTGGCGCAGATCTCGACATCCTTGTCGCATGCAAGGCTGCAGTCTCGGCAGTGGTCGAGGTTCGAGTCGCAGTCCTCGTTGACCTCGACGACACCATTGCCGCAAACGTCGGGTTCGATCGACGCCAGCTCGGAGCACCCGCCGAGCAGCACGAGCGCGACGAGGATCGCTGTGGAATACATACTCATCTCTTCTTCTTGAATGGATCGGCGAGATCGTCGGGATTGATCTCGCTGGGCCTGGGGTCGAGCTTCGGACGCGGCTTCTTCTTCATGAGGACCTCGGCCGTTTGATCCTCGTCCGGCCGTACCGTCAGCGACGCGGGCAGATAGCCGTCGAGGAAGAAGCTCAGCACGACCTCGTCCGACCCGCGGTCGAGCTGCACGGTAGGCGTGACGCCGACCGTCGTGGTGCCCTTCTTCACGACGGCACCGTCGGGCGCCCCCGTGATCCTGACGATCACCGACTTCGCGACCGGCGGCGCATCCGGCGCCTCCGGCGCATCGGCGGGCGCGGTCGCTGGCACGACCACGGGCGTGACAGGCGCGGGCGCAGATCCGGCGGTGACCGGAGGCGTGGGCGCGCTCGCGGGTCGGGTCTGGATCCAGGCAAACGTCGCGATCGCACCGGCGATCACGACCGCGGCACCGATCCACAGCGGAGGCCTCGAGCGCCCAGCGGCCATCGGGTTCGACGTGGCGGGCGCACCGAGCGTGTCAACCGACGCAGCCATTGTGTCGGCGGTCTGCACGCCGTCGCGACCGGGCACGGGCGTCCTGCGAGCGACGGTGGTCGGGAACATCGGCGTCGGCGCCGTCGATTCCCCCTGGAGTGCGAACACGGCAGCCATCACGGTCGCCGGGCGCTGCACAGGATCTTTCTGAAGCATCCACGTGATCGCGTGATCGATCTCCGCGGTCAGCGCAGGATTGATCGCCGACGGCCGGGGCGGATCCTCGTGCATGTGCTTGTGGAGGATCTCGATCAGCTCGCCGTGGAACGGGTAGTCACCGGTCAACAGGCGAAACGACAGCACCCCGAACGAGTAGATATCCGTGCGGTGATCGACATCGCGCCCGCGGCACTGCTCGGGACTCATGTAGTGCGGGGTCCCGAGCGGTACCCCGGTGCCGGTGCGGTGCGTCTGCTCCTCGTCGGGCGACGTCAGCTTCGCGATCCCGAAGTCGAGGAGCTTGGGATAGATCTGACCCTCGTCGTCGAACGACAGCACGATGTTCTCGGGCTTGAGGTCGCGGTGCGCGATGCCCTTGGCATGGGCAGCGTCGAGTGCGCGGGCGATCGCGCGCAGGATCGGCAAGGCACTCTCGATCCGAAGGACGCCCTGTTCGCGGAGATGGCGATCGAGCGGGAGCCCATCGAGGTACTCCATCACGTAGTAGTGACGGCCATCGGGGAGCTGACCGAACGAGAAGATGTCGATGATGTTGCGATGACGGATCTGGTTCACCGCACGCGCCTCGGCGACGAACCGCGACACGATCGCATCATCCGAGGAGTACCGACGCGACAGCACCTTGATCGCGACCTGCTTGCCGATCACCGGCTGCACCGCGCGATACACGGTGCCAAAGCCACCCTTGCCGAGCTGATCGCGGATCACGTACTCGCCGACCGCGTCGCCTTCGACGAGCTCACGGTCACCGGCACCGATCGCCGCCGGGTCCCCCAACGTGTGGACGGTGCTCACGCCCGTCGATTATAGGCCAGAACGAGCGAGCGAGGTTCAGCGGACGACAGGCTGGAAGCGCGTCGACCATGCGCTGCCATCACCCGACAGTCCGTAGGCGTTGCTACCGAAGCAGTAGATCGGTCCCGCCGTCGCGCGCGCGCAGGTGGTCTCGCTGTCTGCCTCGACCTGCTCCCAGGACATGCCAGCTCCGAGCTGGCCGGGAAGCGCGCGAGAGGTCCGCGTGCCATCGCCGAGCTTGCCGTCGTTGTTGAGGCCCCAGCACCACAGCGTGCCATCGATCTTCGTCGCGCACGAATGCTCGCCCGCCGCCATCACGGTGTCCCAGTCCGTATCGGTGCCGATCTGGCGCGGAGTCAGTCGGGGCACGAACGTTCCATCGCCGAGCTGGTTGAGCTCGTTGGCCCCCCAGCACCACAGGCTTCCGTCGGTTCGCCGCCCGCACGTGTGAAAGCTGCCGACGGACACGTGCGCCCACGTGCCTGACCCCGAAACAAGGACCGGCGCAGTCCTGAGCGTCGTGGTCCCATCGCCCACCTGGCCAGTCGAGTTCTCCCCCCAGCACCACAGCGTTCCGTCGGTCCGGATCGCGCACGTACCGCGGTACCCCGCAGCGATCGCATCGTAGGTCGCGGTGCCGATCCGCCGGGGCGTCGTGCTCGCCACGGTGGATCCATCGCCAAGCTGTCCCGAGATGTTCCCGCCCCAGCACCACGCGCTACGATCGAGCTGCACGCCACATGCGTGATCGCTCCCTCCGTCCGTGCGGCTCCAGGTGGTCTCGGTCCCGAGCTGGACGGGCGTCGTCGAGCTCACGCCAATGTGAGCCCCCCACTGCCAGAGCGTGCCGTCGGTGCGGATCCCGAGCGTGCCGCTGGACTTCACGCTCACGTGCGCCCAGGCACCGACCCCGCCGACGCGGACCGGCGCGGGCTCCGGTGTGGTGATGCCATGACCGAGCTGGCCGAATGCGTTCGCGCCCCAGCACCACAGTGTCTGGTCGGTGGCCGTCGCACACGCGGCCCCATCGGAGACCGCGAGCCCCGACCAGGCGCCCGGAATGGCGGTCCTCGGGCTCAGCGTCCAGCGCTCGAGGCCATCTCCGAGCTGTCCTCGCGCGCCGAGCCCGGTGCACACCAGCACTCGATCGCGAACCGCGCAGGTGTGCTGCTGGCTCGAGGCGACGAGGCCGAACCGTGCGGTGGGTTCGATCTCGGTGGGGGTCGCGACGCGGAAGTTGTCGCCGGTGCCGAGCTGGCCGTAGTCGTTCTCGCCCCAGCACCACAGAGCGGTGTCGCGCGTGGCGCAGATCGCGCCACCGCCGGTCGAGACCCCCGTCCAGGCCACACCGGCGGCCACGTCCTGCGGCGCCGGCGAGAACCCATTGCCCCAGCACGACAGCGCTCCCGCCGCCGTCACCCCACAGGTACGCTGGAACCCTGCGCTGACGACTCGCCAGGTCGCCACACCGATCAGCAGCGGGGCACGTGCGGGTACGAGCGTGCCGTCACCGACCTCTCCGTTGCCGTTGTCGCCCCAGCACCACAGGCGATCGTTCGAGTCGAGCGCACACGCGTGATCGTCCCGACCGCTGATCGTCCGGAACGTCTGACCCGCAGCGATCGGAACAGGCTCGAATCGCGGCATCAGGGTGCCATCGCCGACCGCGCCACCCGCGCCCCAGCACCACAGCACCCCCTCCCCTCGCAGGCCGCAGGTGGTCCGGCGCGCGGCGAAGATTGCCGTCCAGTCCGTGGCGACGCCGACCTGGACCGGCACCGTGCGGGTCGTCGTGGTTCCGTCCCCCAGCTGACCGTCGGTGTTCGTGCCCCAGCACCACAAGCTGCCGTCCACCTTGCGTGCGCACGTGTGCTGCGCACCGGTGCTCACCTCGGCCCAGTCGAGGTCGCCACCGATCTGGGTCGGAAACATGTACCGGTCTCCGATCGTCGGCGCGAGGCTGCCGTGAACGGCGTCGCCCCAGCACAGCAGCGCTCCATCGGCGAGCACCGCGCAGGAGACGGCTCCGCTCGCGGACACCGAGCGCGGACTCTCGATCAGCGAACTCTCGGCGACCGGCTCGAAGCCGATGCGACCGCATCCGACCGCGAGCAGCACCAACCAGAGTCGCGCAGGAAACACCGTCCATGATGATAGCTCGACTTGAAAGTGGCGCCGATGGCACGAGGCTCGACGAGCGCTCGAGCCCGGCCTACGCTCGATTGCGGGTTGCCGGGGCGTTCGCGTGCGGTGGTGTCGGTGCGGGCCCACCATTGGCGGCCTCCGCCATCTGGTTCGCTTCGATCATCGCGTTACGCAGCTGCTCGGTCAGCGTTCCGACGTTGCCCGGCGAGTGAGGGATCATGATCGCAGTGCTCCGCGATGACGCTCCGATCTCTTTCAGCATGTCGAAGTACTGGGTCATCAGCACGAGGCTCATCACGTCCTGAGCGGTGGTGCCCGGCACAGACTTGCGGAACTCGTCGACCGAGTCGCGAAGACCAGCGATGATCGCGGCGCGCTGATCGGCGATGCCGCGCCCGGCGAGCGCCTTGCTCTGTGCATCACCTTCGGCATGCTTGACGCGCAGGATCCGCTCCGCCTCGCCCTTCTCGTTCGCGGCGACCCGCATGCGCAGGGCCGCATTGATCTCGTTCATCGACTCCTTCACGCGTGCGTCGGGTTCGATGTCGGTGACCAGGGCCTTCAGGATGCCGTAGCCGAAACCCTCCATCACGTGCGAGAGCTCGACCTTCACGGCCTCGGCGATGTCGTCCTTCTTCGCGAACACGTCGTCGAGCTTGATGTTCGGGACCTGGGCCCGCACCACGTCGAACACGTACGACGTGATCTGTCGATTCGCATCCTCGAGCCGATAGAACGCGTCGTAAACCTTCTCGGGCAGCACGAAGTACTGCACCGCCACGACCATGTTGACGAACACGTTGTCCTCGGTCTTGGTGTCGATTCGCACATCGAGCTGCTGGACACGGAGATTGATCCGACCGGCGACGGTATCGATCAGCGGAATCTTCACATGCAGGCCCGGCCCTGCTTCCCTTCGAAATTTCCCGAGCCGCTGGACGATCGCGACCGTGCGCTGCTGCACCGTGAAGATGGAGCTGGCGAGCAGCACGAGCACGACGAGCCCGACGACGGCCAGTGCAATGGCGATGAACGGCGACATGATCGTCGCAGTTGCAAATCACGCACCGAAGAACCGCGGCCGAGATTCAATGCCACGGCCGCTACAAAGTCCGAGAGGAGTTTTGCCAGGCAGACTCGACGCTCAAGACCGCGGGGGGATCGGCGCTATCGCGAACAGCGACATTACCTCGGCTCGTGCTTCTCGTCGCCGTTGTGCGCGCCTGCCGGCGGTAGCCGACTGGTCGCATCGGCGTCTTCCATCAACAGCATGGCTCATCGCTGAACCATGATGCGTCTACAACTCCACCGACGTTGTCATTTGAATGACGATGGGTTCATCAACACGCGCATTGTATCTGCGGCCGTGGATGCGAATGACATGTCGCCCTGGTTCATCGAAGACCACATATTCTTCATGTGTAATCGGGCTCAGATTCGCAAAGCATAAGCCGTTAGCGGGGATGTCACGACGATCGTACGGAAGGAAGTCCACGCCATCCATGGCGACCTGCACATCTGTTCTTTCAAAGGAGATGCAGCCGCCACCGTACGTCACAACCTGCACCTGGAATGGCTGCCTTTTCTTCACTGAGGAAGGAACGTTGATGATGACCGGGTCATCAAAGAATTCCAGTCGACCGAGTTCGACGATCGACTCGTCGGTCGCCGGCGCATCGCAGGCCGCGCTGAGGATCAGCGCAAGTGAGAATGTTGAACGCACTGTATCGCCCCTGAGAATACGTGCTTTGTGCAGCAGACGTGGACGTCCCGGCCTTTCACCACGCTGGGCGCACGAATGCAAAAACGGTTGGGGACATCCCCGGCCGCTGCAAACTCCGAGAGGAGTTTGATTACTCGGCGGACTCGGCGCGCGCGTCGGGATCGGCTGGAGGCGCAGGTAGAATCCCGGGCCGCGATTGAGGCAAACCGTCTGGAGTCTGGGGATCCGGACGTGGCAGCGCTGAAGAAGGAGTAAGACGCTGGTCTCGGAGGTGCTGCTCGTGTTCGTGCGCGTCGTGGCTGCGAGAAAATTGCCGCACGCATCGTGGCCAGGGTCCGCCGGCTGCTCGCGCGTCACGACGGCGATGCGGCTGACGATGAGCCCGACGCGCTGGCCTACGCCCAGGCCGAGGCCGTGCAGCTTCCGATGTCGCTAGCCGAGCACGCGCCGCGAACCTCCGCGTCGCGTCGGCGCTGCGCGTTCATCGATGGATTCTCGCTCCATGCCGACACGTCCGTCGATGCCGCCGACCGTTCCGCGCTCGAGCGGCTCGTTCGCTACGTGCTCAGGCCCTTGATCTCGGCCGACCGCCTGACCGCGCGGCCCGATGGCCGCGTCGAGTACCACTTCCGGCGCTCCGATCCTTCCGGCCGCACGTCGGGGGTCACGGACGGATCGACCTGGTGCCGTCGGCTCGCGAC